>JAJQBO010000003.1:1099-10764 GCA_021203245.1 Planctomycetaceae bacterium | reverse complement strand
GTCGCCGCCCGCCGCCCGCGACAAATACATGCTGTACGACAACAAACTCCGTACCCACGCCGAAGCGGCGGAAAATCTCGACGATCTCCGCCGCCGCCTCGCCGCAATTGACAGAACGATCGTGGTGGGCAGGGGCGATTATGGCGACAAATAGCGATAGGGGGTCGCTGAACGCGGAGATTTGGATATAATTCATAATTCACAATTCATAATTCACAATGATTATACAATGGGCTAATGAATCAATGAAGACACTGGCGCATGGTGAATTATTAAATTGTGCCATAATTGTGCATTGTGAATTGTGCATTATGAATTGGACTGAATAAGAGATTGAAAATCGGAAAGAACCTATGAATTACATCTCCGGCATTATCTGCGACCTCGACGGCACCCTGGTGGAATCGGAAGAACTTCATCTCATCGCCTGGAACGAACTGGTTATCCGGGCCGGCCACCAGCCGCCCTCACCCAACTGGAACGACGACTGCATCGGCCTTCCCGACACCTACGCCGCCGCCAAGACGATCGGCTACTTCCCCGAGATGGGCAGCGCCGACCATGTAAATGCCGAAAAACAGGTTATTTACCGCGAATTAGTCGCCAAGAAGGGACGCGCCCTCGCCTACCCCGGCCTCTACGACGCGCTCGCCCGCGTCCGCGATGCCGGCATACCCCTCGCCGTTGGCACGAACAGCGTTCTCGAGAACACCAAAGCCGCCCTCGAAGCGGCCGGGCTGGCCGAATTCTTCCCCGTCACCGTCACCCTCGATCAGGTCGAACGTGGCAAGCCCGCGCCTGACATCTATTTGGAGGCGGCCAGGCGATTGGGCGTCCCGCCCGAGCGCTGCGCCGTGCTCGAGGACTCCACCGCCGGCCTCGAAGCCGCCCACGCGGCCGGCTGCCTGGTGCTTGGGTTGACGACAACCTGGCCCGCAGACAAGCTGGTTCACGCTGACCATATCTTCAGCGGCACCGCCGACGCTTTGGGGTGGGTGTTGGTGCAACAGGAGGCGGCCCGGATCCCAAAAATGGCATAGAAAGGGAGTACATGCCCCAGGTCTTAGCCAACGAGTTTGCCCAGTTCGCCCGCGACCGGCTCCGCCCCGCCGTCGACAAGGTCCAGGCCAGCCGCCGTTCCGGCCTGCTCTATGCCTTTTTGGCGGCAGCCTGTCTCTTCGCCGTGTTTCTCATCGTCGTCTATGCGTCGATCTCGCCGTTTCGGGGCATGCTGGACGAAAACAGCATTGCCTACTGGCCGCTCCTCATCCTCGCGCCGCTCGCCTTTACCATGGTCGGGTTCAGTCTGGTCTATATCCTGTTGCTGCGGCGCGCGGTCAAGACGTTCCGCCGCGAACTGATCGGCCGAATCGCCGAATTTATCGACCCCGGGCTGGTGCACGAGGAACTGTCGCCCATTTCCGACGCGGATCTCCAGAATAGCCTGCTGTTTCGCCATCTCGCCAAACCGAAGGCCGGACCGGATCGGTTCCGCGGCCGGGCGGGCGAGGCGGCGGTGGAATTCTCCGATCTCCAGGTCAAGACAGACGCCGACCCCAAGGTCCACAGCCTGAGCGGCATCTATCTGGACGCCACCTTTCCGCGCCGTTTCGCCTTCCCCGTCCTGTTCTTTCCCACCACCCTCGAGGTCAGCCGATCCGGCTTCGAAAAGGATCTGCGCGCCCGGGGCTATCCGCTGGCTGAAGGACTGGTGCGTTTGGAAGACCCGTCCACCAACCGCCAGGTGTTGATCCCGTCGGGCAAGGAACAGGAGTTGTGCCGCATCATTCCGGCGGGCGTGGTGGATGCATTGGCGAATTTGCGCCAGCAGCAGGGTGTGGAGGTGTTGATTGCCGCCTTCGGCAACAAACTGCACCTCGCCATGCTCTCTGCCAACGAACGCATGGATCTGCCTGGCGCGTTCGAAGGCTTCGATTTCGGCAATTGCCGCCTCTTCTGCCACAATGCGCGTTTGGGAATGCAGATGGCCCGGGATGTGGGCGGGCAGGCGAGTTTGTTCGAGTAGGGGATGGTATCACCAACCCGCCCCGTCTTCCCTCACACGTCACCCCGGCGTGCGGACCTTCACCAGCGCGATAAACGGGCGGTTCGATGTATGCACGCCGGGGTGACGATGAGATGGAGCGTCGGAATCTGCCCCGCTCGCTCCAAATTACCTCGTCATCCCCGCGAACGCGGGGATCCAGCGGACGGATCAGAGAGGGAACGGATCCTTCCTCTCCAGCCATGTTCGAAGGCATTACGGGTATGTACCACCGTTCCTTTTTTGAACGGTCCGCTGGGCCCCGCGTGCGCGGGGGTGACGATGGTTTTTGGAACCGGCCCTACGTAACAACTACCCCTTACACTCAAAAATCCACCGTCCGGTTATACGCAGCGTTGGTAACCCGTTTTTCCTCGGCCGACAACGGCCGCGCGCCGCCGAAGGCCTGGGTGACGAAATTCATCTTCGCGGTGTTTTCCATCACCTCCATCAGGTCAAACGCCTTGAGGAGGGTCTTGCCGACCGTGATCACGCCGTGGTTGCGCATCAGACAGACGCTACGCCCCACCATCGACTGCCCGACGTTCCGCGCCAGTTCGGCCGTGCCGGGCGGCGCGTACGGCGCTTCGGCGATGCCGTCCAGCAGCAGGTAGATTTCCGAACTGATGCCGATGTCGAGGGGCGCGTCCATGCAGGCGAAGGCGGTGGCGTAGGGCGGGTGCGCGTGGACGACGGCCGAAATGTCCGGCCTGGCGCGGAGGACCTCCAGGTGCATTTCCCACTCGATGGTGAGCGGCAGGTGCGGCGTGAGGTTGACGCCGTCCAACTGCATCAGGGCCACCTGGTCGGCCTGGAGCTCGCCCTTGTCCAGCGCCGACGGGGTGATCAGCACTAGTTCGCCGGGCAGGCGGAAGCTGATGTTGCCGCCCGAACAGGTGGTGAGATCCTTGTTGTAGAGGCGGCGCATAAAGTAGGCGACAGACTCGCGTTCGGCGATAAAACGGTTGTACATGGGAATGCCCTTAGCGGAGGAAGGGGTTGCTCCTGAGTTCAAAGTCCGCCCGCGTCGACGGGCCGTGGCCCGGGTAGAGGGTCGCGTCGGCGGGGAGCGACTGCAGGAGAGTGGTGACGCCTGCAACCAGCGCGTTATGGTCGCCGCCCGGGAAGTCGCTGCGGCCCACCGATCCGTAAAACACCGTGTCGCCGGTAAAGACGATGTGGCCGTCCCCGAGGATATACACCATCTCGCCCGGCTCGTGGCCGGGAATCTCCACCGCGCGCCAGCGCAGTCCCGCCATCTCGAATTCCTCGCCGTCGCGGAGCACCCGGCCGGCCGCGGGCGTCGTCACCGGCGTGCCCATGAGGTAACTGAGGTTCGCCTTGGCGTCCTGGGCGCGCCTGGACGTCTCTTCCGAGCAGCACAGGACCGATCCCGGCCATGCGGCCAGGATGTCCCGGACGCCGCCGATATGGTCGCCGTGGGCGTGGGTGAGAAAGACGGCCGCGACCTTCTGGCCGAGCCGGGTGACGGTCGCGGAAATCTCGTCCGCGTCGCCGCCCGGGTCGATGACGACGCAGGGGACGGAATCCGCCGTCACGTCGCCGTCGGCCGACACGATATAGGTGCAGACCCCGAGCGGGCCTGTCTCGAGCATTTCGACTGCCATTTATTTTGCCTTTTTGCGGAGTGACAGGCGCTGGTCGGAGACGAGGTTCATGATGACCTCGACGCAGTCCGCCATGTCCTGGAGGTTGGCCCGCTCGTGCAGGCCGTGCGCGCCATACATGCCGCAGCCGATAACGACCGACTCGAGGCCGCGGCGGTTGAAGATGTTGGCGTCGGACCCGCCCTGGGCGACGACGGTTTTCGGTTGGAGGCCGGCCTTGACGACGGCGTTTTTCAGCTTTTCGACCAGCCGCGAGTCCGCCTCGTGGCGGTAGCCTTCATAGCCGACCTCGACGTCGACATCGACCTGCGAGTAGCGAATCTTGATGCCGTCCACGGCCGGGCCGGACGGGTCCTCGCCCATGCCCGCGCTCACCTCGCCCAGTGAAAAGACGCGGTTTTCGCGCACCACGCCCTCGATGGTGCCGATGACCCGCTTGACGTGGAAGTCGAGGACGTCCTTGCGGTGGCTGCGGATTTCATATTCGGCGTAGGCGGTGCCGGGAATGACGTTGATGGCCGTGCCGGACCGCATGATGCCGAGGTTGGCGGTGGTGAATTCGTCCAGCCTGCCCATCGGCAGCCGCGCCAGGGTCTGGGCCATGACGTGGGCGGCGTTGATTTTCCGCTCGGGGAAGGCGGCGTGGCCGGAGATGCCGTGGACGGTGATGCGGAACGATATTTTGGTCGGCGCGGCGACGACGATGTCGGACGGACGGGTGAAGTCCAGGGCGACGCCGGCGTCGAGGCCGAGGTAGATTTCCGGATCGAGTTCCGACGCGCCCAGGCATTCCATTTCCTCGGCGACGGTGAAGGCGAAGACGAGGTCGCCGTGCTTTTTGTCGGTTTTCTTCAGCCTCGACAGGACGTCCAAGAGGACGACGACGCCGGACTTGTCGTCGGCGCCGAAGACGCCCTCGCCCTCGCGGCTGACCCAGTCGCCGTCGCGAACGAGCCTGGACGGCTGGTCGCCGGCCCGTTCCACCGTGTCCATGTGGGCGGCGAGGAGGAGCCGGGGACCGCGCCCGGTGCCGGGGACCTTGACGACGATGTTGCCGCAGTCGCCGCCGATGGTCGCACCGGCGTCGTCCTCGAGCGGTTCGTAGCCGAGGTCGCGGATTTTCTTGGCCAAAACCTTGACCGCCTCGCGTTCGTGCAGCGAGGGGGATGGTACGCTGCAAAGGTCCTGCAAGTTTTCCCAGAGGGAATTTTTCTTGTTCGGCATATCAGCGCCCTTTTCTGGATGACGGAAAGAATAGGTGGAGCGGGTGGGCCGGTCGGCCGCGCAGGCGGCGCTCGGCCCGGCCGGAGTCAACCTGCCCCGGATTTTACAGCATTGTCCCGTCTGTGGCAAGCCTCATACCCGCCCCGCCGTCCGGGCCGAAGGAATCCGGAAAAAAAAGTGCGTCTTTCGGCAAGTAGGGTAGTATACACTATGAGAGACCGACCGACCTGGACGCTTGTCCGGGCGGGATCCATTTGCGAACACCAGGACTTATAGCGACGGGAACCCCATGAAGGACGACGCAACCCTCCTCGATATCGTGCAGACCGCCCTCGGCACCTTCGATCACCGCCAGCCCTATTCTCCCGGCATGTTCGAACCGCTGACGCCGCTGTTCACGCGTCTCGGCTACGAATCGGCCGCCATCTATATCGCCGACGACTACCCGGACCGGCTCAGCCTGGTCGCCGGCTACGGCGGCGAGCGCTGGTTCCCGCCCCATGTCGTCAAGAACCGCCGCCGCTCCCTCTACGACGAAACGGTCGCCTCCATCCGCCAGGTGCCGGGCCTGATGGTCAGGCCGCTCTTCAGCCACGACCGGCAACTCGGCGCGATCGCCGTCACGACCGAAAACCCGAAAGACCCGACCGTCCAGCGCCAGTTCGAGGCGCTTGCCCGCAGCGTTTCCCTGATGGCGTATATCGAGTGCATCCGCACCAACGGCGTGCGCGAACGGGAAGAACGGGACATCTTCTTCGCCCAATCCCTCACCAACCGGCTCCTCGTCAAGCAAGCGCCGAAACACCGCGAACTGCGCCTCGGCTTCGAGTTCCACCGCTGCCTCGAGGCGGGCGGCGATTTCTTCGAATTCCTGCCCGAGCCGGACGGCAACCTCATCGGCTATATCGGCTGCTGCAGCGGCAAGGGCCTCCGGACCGTCCTGGAAGTCACCAGCATCATGCGGGAGATCAACCAGGCCTGCCACGCCGGCCCCAACCTCACGGACGCCCTGCGGCGGGTCAACCATTTCCTCATTCGGGAGGCGCACCGCGCCCACCAGGCCAGCCTGGCGGTGTTCCGCATCAACGTCCGCTCCCACAAGCTGCAACTGGCCAAGGCCGGTCGGCTCGGCCTGTTCGTCTGCGGGCCCGACGGTTCCCTCGACAACATATCGACATCGGGATCGATGTTCCTCGGCATGGTCGACAAGCCGGAGTTCATCCAGGAAGAATACGACTTCACCCCGGGCCAGGCCCTGTTCTGCGTGACCGAGGGATTCTACTCTTCCACCAACGCCATGGGCGTGCGGCCGCACCTGAACCCGTTCCTGGACGCCCTCGCCGCCATCATGGAAAGAAAGCGCAAACTTCCCCTCGCCAACGCCATTTTCGACCTGGTCAACCGCAAGCACGATCACACCGTCCGGCCCGACGAATCCATGCTCGCCGTGTCGGTCGAGTTCACCGGCCGGCAGGCCAGCGTGCGCATGCGCCAGTCCGAACGCTACCGCCAGTCCGAGCGGTACAAACGGTAGGGGGTCACGCTCCCCAGGGTCTTGCGCGCCCGGTTGCCCTGTGTTACTCTGGACGTTTCCCACGCGCGGTTCTTTTGCCGCGCCGGCGTCATCTATTTACTCGTAAAGGAATCACCATGGCGGAAAGAATCATGCTTCTCTACTCCGGCGGCCTCGACACTTCGGTCATCTGCCGCTGGCTGGCTGAAAAAGGCGACGAAGTCATCTGTTTCGCGGCCAACGTCGGCCAGCGCGAGGATTGGGCCGGCCTCAAGAAAAAGGCGATGCAGAGCGGCGCGAAGAAGGTCATCGTCGCCGACGTGCGCGAGCATTTCGTCGAATCCTTCGTCTTTCCCGCCATCCGCATGAACGCGCTGTACGAAGGCCGCTACTATCTCGGCACCTCCCTGGCCCGGCCCTGCATCGCCGAAGCCATGGTTCTGGCCGCGAAGAAGGAAAAGGCCACCGTCTTCGCCCACGGCGCGACCGGCAAGGGGAACGACCAGGTGCGGTTCGAACTCACCGCCGCCGCCCTCGCCCCCAACCTCAAGGTCATCGCCCCGTGGCGGGACAAGTCGTTCTCGAGCGTCATCAAGGGCAGGAAGGAAGCCATCGCCTACGCGAAGAAGTTCGGCATTCCGGTCAAGGCGACCGTCAAGAAGCCGTGGAGCTCGGACGAAAACCTGCTCCACATCTCCTTCGAGGCCGGCATGCTGGAAGACCCGAACGCCAAGCCGCTCCGGGACATGTTCGAACTCACCGTCGACCCAATGAAGGCCCCGAACAAGGCCGAGACGGTGAAGATCGATTTCGTCAAGGGCGTGCCGGTCGCCCTCAACGGCCGCAAGATGGGCCCGGCCAAGCTCCTCACCACCGCCAACCAGCTTGCCGGCAGGAACGGGGTCGGCCGCGTCGACATGGTCGAAAGCCGCTACGTCGGCATGAAGAGCCGGGGCGTCTACGAGACGCCGGGCGGGACGCTCCTCATGACCGCGCACCGCGATCTCGAAGGCATCACCGTCGACCGGGACGTCATGAACCTCCGCGACACCCTCATTCCGCGCATGGCGGGCCTCATCTACAACGGCTACTGGTTCTCCGACGAAATGCGCGCCATGATGGCCCTCGTCGAGGAGAGCCAGCGTTACGTCACCGGCCGCGTCACGGTCGAACTATACAAGGGGAACGTCACCGTCGTCGGCCGCACCAGCCCGGTCAGCCTCTACGACGAAAAGGTGGCGAGCATGGAAGACGACGGCGGGGTCTACGACCAGACCCTGGCGACCGGGTTTATCCAGCTCCACGGCCTGCCGCTCCGGGCCCAGGCGCGCCGTGCCGAAAAGGCGGGTGATCTCGCGTGATACTCAAGCCGGTTTCGCGACTGGTTCAGGAACTGGACGCCAGGTCCTTCACGGTAATAGGGAATCCCTGTTCCGACGGGCTTGGCGTCGAGTCGTTTCAACTGTTCCGCGCCGGCCTGACGGCGGCGCGGGGCGATTTCACCGTCGTTCTCGGGGACATCTCCCCCATCGGCCGCGACCCGTACTACCGGACGGTGGCGGAGTTTGTCGACCGGACCTCGCCGAAGCCGGTCCATGTCATGCGCGGCAACCACGACGGCCCGGACTACGATGAATACTTCGGCACCGCCGACCGGGCGGTCCTGTCCGAACACTTCGCCCTCATCATGCTGGACAATTCAAGCCGCACCTTTTCGTCCGGATCGCTGAAGTTCCTGCGCGAGACATTGGCCATGGTGCAGACCCGCACCATCGTCGTCGCCTTCCACATTCCGCCCCCGAACCGCATTACGGGAAATTCCATGCCGGCCGACGAGTGGCGGCGCTTCGAGGAGACGGTCGGCGTGTGGCGCAACCGCATCAAGCTGCTTGTCTGCGGCCATGCCCACAGTTATTTCGAAGACGAGATCGACGGCCTGCGGCTGGTCGTCACCGGCGGCGGCGGTTCGACCATCAACGAACTGGAACGCGTCTCCCGCCCGCCCCATCACGTCGTCGAAATCGCCGCCGAGGACGGCCAGCTCCAGGTCGCCGTGCAGCCGCTGGCCGCCAATGCCGACGCCATGGCGGACGAGGAGGCGGCGACGCTGGTGCGGATTGTCTACAGCGTCCAGTGCGACCACCACGTCACCCACCTGCTTGACGCCGAGGCGGCCTTGGAAAAAGGCCACGCCGGAGCGGCGCATCTCTACCGCGCCGCCGCCCAATCGAGCCTGGCCCAGGCGCGGGCGCTGTACCGGTTGATGGGCCGCGAAGGGCTCCTGGACGACCTGGGCACCGACTACACGGCCGGGTTGGCCGGCGAGGCGATAGACGAGGTCCTGCTCGCGCACGCGCTCGAGACCATCACCAGGGCGGAACAGCAGTATGTGAAGATTTTGTCGCGCGCGACAGACGGGTTGGGCGAGGGCGACGACATCCCCACCGGCGTGTATTACCTGTGCGGCAATTGCGGCTACCTGTTCGCCGGCGTCGATTCCCCCAACTACTGCACCGCCTGCGGCGCGCCGGGAAGCAGTTTTCAGGAAGTGAAGTAGCGGTCTCGCTACGCCCCGACCACCAGCCCGTTGGCGACCAGCCACGGATCGTCCAGTCCAATCGGTTCCAGCTTGATGTCATAGACCATGTAGTCGCCGGCCAGGCGTTCGGCGGCCGAGCATTCGGTCCAGCCGGTGGCGGTGCGGAGCTTGGTTCCGACGCGGACTTCGTTGGCCCACATCGGGCCGCGGTCGGTGTAGATGCGGTGATCCTCGGTGCAGTCTATGCCCGGGCCGTCCAGCGTTTCGATATGGAACATGCCGACAGCCGGTCCCTGCCAGACATTGAGAACGAGCCGCGCCTTGCCTGTCAATGCTTCATAAACCCGATCCCCTTCGCCCACATCGGCGGCGCGGACGCTGTCGTCCGCCGCGATAAGGACATTGGCATAGGCGCTGATTCCCATCTGGCCCCCCTTTATGGACGGTGAAAAAATTCGTTTCTCATGGTAAGGACGCCAGGGGAAATTGCAAGGGCGGATGAAAAATGGAACGCCCGGGGGAGGCGTTCCATTGTGGTGATGGCGCTTTTACTCCAAAACACCTCATCTCCCCATTACGTCACCCCGGCGTGCGGACATCCACCAGCGCGCATACGGGCGGTTCGGCCGGGGTCCACGCCAAAAGCTGCGATGGCACCGAACTCAGGCTCTTAACTTCCGAAACATTGCAATGGCTGTTCAGGGCGTGGACCCCGGC
>JAJQBO010000003.1:0-1089 GCA_021203245.1 Planctomycetaceae bacterium | reverse complement strand
CTATTTGTGCATTTACACTTACCAACTATTCAATTGTTTTTCTCGGGTGTTCCCCCGGGCCTAACCGCCCGTTCATTCCGCTGGTGACCGTTTACGACGCCGGGGTGATGCACAGGGAGAAAGAAACGTCTTCACGGCAGCCCGCCTACTTCTCCCGATATACAAACGTCCGCCCGCCGCCCTGGAGCGTCAGCGTGTCGCCGGACAGCGTCACCGTCACTCCGTCACGCAGCAGCCGGAAGAAGTCCCGTTCGTAACCCGACAACTGCGGGTCGGCGCACATCATCATGGTGGCGGCGGCGCTTTCCATAACCAGCTTGCCGTCCCGGAATTCCCCGTTGCCGGTAAAACTGTTGCAGGCGCTGCCGTTCAGCCGCAGGCCGTTATCGGGGGTCGAAAACGCCACAAACGGCTGCCGGCCCATCGCGGGCGAGAAATCGCGGCCGTCCACCGAGACGAGTTCGAATGACCGCCCGGTCAACTGCCTCGGTTCGACAACGGCGGCAACAGGGCCTGGAGACGCGGCCTCGGCGGCGGCTTTGTCAGCGAGGGTGAATTCCCACACCGACGCGTCGCGGCGGAGTTGCAAGCGGTCGCCATGGCGGACGGCGCTGACCCCGGCCTGGAGCGACTGGAGGAAATTCGTTTCAAGGCGGGACAGGCCCTGGTCGGGGCAGAGCATCCGGGTGGAGGCGATGGCTTCGGATTTCAGGATGCCGTTACTGTAGGCGGCGGGTGCGCGGAAGGCGTTGCAGACCCGGCCGGTGATGAAATAATTCTCCCCAAACTCGATAAAAACATCCCGCTCGGACGCGAACGCTTCGCCGTCTACACTCGTTAGGGCGTACTGGTGACCGATGACGGTGTCTGGGTCGGCGGCCTGGGCCATGCCCATGCCCACCGCCAGCGCCGCAACCACGAGAATCGCGAAAACACCATACCGCATTGTCGTCTCCTTTATCGTGTGCGGATCGGGAGCAGGCCGCGCCGGGCCGGACTCCATCTTCCACAGTATATCCAGGTTCCCACCCCCGGCTTAGAGTCTATCCCGTTATCAAACGATTGAAGATAGTAAGTGCACAGTTCAAT
>JAJQBO010000165.1 GCA_021203245.1 Planctomycetaceae bacterium | reverse complement strand
GGGCTGGTGCGGTCCGGAAAAGCGTATCGTGCGGAAAGGACGGTGGACGCGGCTTCGAAAAAATTGAAAGACCGCCCACTCCATCCGTAAGTAAGAAGGGTACGAGTCCCCCAAGGAGTCCCCATGACAACCCTCCTCCTCGCGATGGGCCTGGCGCTGGGCGTTTCGTTCATGTGCTCCTTTATCGAGGCGGCGCTGCTCAGCCTTACCCCGGCCAATGTCGCCGACCTGAATAAAACCGACCCAGTCGCCGGCACGATCTGGCAAGGCTTCAAGTCCGACATCGGCAGGCCGATTTCCGTTATCCTGCTCCTGAACACGACCGCCCACACCATAGGCGCGTCGGTGGCTGGCGCCAAATGGTCGGAACTCTTCGGCGATCGCAGCCTGTGGGTTTTCTCACTCGCGTTTACCTTTCTCATGCTCCAATACACCGAGATCCTCCCGAAAACCCTCGGCGTCCGCTTTCGCGTCGCCTTTGCCAAGACCGGCGGCAGACCCCTCGCGCTGGCGGTGCGGATTTGCAGCCCGATAATCAGCCTGATCCACCTGATTAACCGCCCCTTCGAGGTGTCGAAAAAGCCGGGCGAGGAATCCGCCAATACCATCAGCGAGATCGATTCCCTCGCCTCCCTCGCCCGGGTGAACAACCTGATCGGCCGCCAACAGGAGAAAATCATCTCCTCGGCAACCCACCTTGCGGGTACAACCGCCAGGCAGGTGATGATTCCGCTCGACCAGGTGACCGTCCTCGAAGCGACCGCCACCATCCACGAGGCTTTCCTCATCGCCCACCAGGACCTCCATACCCGCTACCCGGTGCGCGATTCGGACAATCCGCAGCGCCTCGCCGGGTATGTCAACTTCAAGGAACTGGTGTACTTCATGTCGACCAACCCCAACAACCCGTCCTTCCTGGGCATTATCCGGCCGCTGAACTGCGTCGCGCCGGAGACCAACGCCTCGGAACTACTCAAGCTTTTCGTCGACCAGCACAACCATATGGTGGTGGTGGAAGAGGAGGGCAGGAGCCTCGGCATCGTCACGGTGGAGGACGTTATCGAGGAACTGGTGGGCGATATCGAAGACGAGTTCGACCGGCTGCCGCAGGTTGTCCACAGCCTCGCCGGCGGAGTGTGGATTGTCGGCGGCGGCGTGCCGATGGCGGAGGTGTCTCACCGAATCGGGGAGGAATTCGGCAGCGGCGAGGAAATCCTCGCCGATTGGCTGGCGGGCGAAGTGGGGCCGGCGGCCAAGCCGGGCGAGTATGTCCGAAAAGGCCGCTATGAGTTTGCTGTGCGACGTATCAAAAGAGGCCACATCTTCGACGCAACCATCACTGACCGATACGCCTCCCGGGTCGGGTTATCGGCCAAAAAACCGTCGTAATGGCGAAAAAAAATCGGCAATCTTTACCGAAATATCGACGGCCGTGCGGGCGGAAGTTGCGATCAAAACCATATTTGCGCGCCCCTGTGGCCTGGCGGGGTGGAGCAAACGGAAAAAAAAGTAAAATGACCGGAAAGGAAAACCCGTCGAGACGGAAGTATAGGCAGACCTTACCGGTCATTCCACGGCATGTCGCGGAACCGTTGGCTGCGGGAGCCTGCGCGTTTCGTCATCACGCTGGTGGGGGTATTTTCTATAAAAGGGAGTCTTCCATGCGGTCACGAATGTATTTTACGGCAGTGGTGTTTTTGGCATCGCTCGTTGCCCTTGCCGGCTGCACGCCGCAGGGCGACATCGCCTATGTCGAAGATGAAAACGCGCGCCTGAAACAACTGCTTATCCAGTACGAAAACGACGCGCGCAACAACCAGGTCATGCTGGCCGAGGCCAACAGCCGGGTCGAACGCATCAGCCTCGAACTCGACGCCGCCAACCGCAAGGTCGGGGTGTACGAGGGCGAAATTCCGCGTCTGAGGGAAATCGCCGTCAATGCCGCCAATGCCTCCAATACCCAGTTCATCAGCGGCAGGGCGGGGATGTCGGAAAAGGTCGCGCAACAGCTTGCGGCCCTGGCCGAACAGTTCGGCGGCGTGGTTGTCGGCAACCGCCTTGAACTGCCGGGCGACTTCTTCTTCGATTCCGGCCGCTATGAACTGAATTCCCACGCCCGCGCCGCTATCCGCCGCATGTCGGAAATCCTCGCCGGCGAAAACCTGTTCCTGATGGTTGTGGGCTATACCGACAATGACCCCATTCGCAACCCGAACCTCCGCTCCAAGGGCATCAACGACAACCTGCACCTGAGCCTGCTCCGCGCCAAGTCGGTTGTCGATGAACTGCGCAAAGCCGGCTACCCGCCCATGCTCATGTACCCGACCGGCTGGGGCGAACTGCGACCCATCGTCCCGAACACCAACGCCGCCTCGAAGAAGCTGAACCGCCGCGTCGACATCCTTATCGACCCCGCCGCGTCCAACATCTTCGGCATGTCCGCCATCACAGGGGTCGAGCCGGTGGCAATGCGGTAACAACCGCCTATCCCGCGCGGTCACGCTTTTTGACCGCTCGACCAAGCCCGACCTCCGCGTCGGGCTTGCGTCGATTTCGGGAGGGTTTGTGTCGGGCGTATTCTTCCGGCTGGCGTGACGGCGAGTGCTCCACGGTAAAAGTTGCATCGGTTATTGTTGACGGCGGGGGATTTTGCCGTATAACTGTACATACCGTATGGCGATGGAAACGAGGCCGGCCGACATGGTTTGCAGCAAATAATGCATATATGTATGGCTGATTTCCGAAAAAGTCTGTTTTTTGTATTGACAACACGGGGACGAATCGCTATCTTCCTTACTTCCCCCAGACCGGCACGGCCCGGCCAGGGGTGTTTTTTGCAATAGCCCCAGGCGAGGCATTGTCCAAGCCGGCGGGCCTTGAACCAACCAAGGAACGCGCCATGACGGCAATGAAAAAGACCACGATGCGTAAACCCGCCGAACACCAGGCCAACTGGCTGGTGGTCGACGGCACCAACCAGGTTGTCGGGCGTATGGCGTCGAAGATCGCCATGCGGCTCATGGGCAAGCACAAGCCCGATTATACCCCGTCGTTCGATTGCGGCGATGGCGTGATTGTGATTAACTGCGAGAAGGTGGTGTTCACCGGCGCGAAGTGGGACAAGAAGATTTATCGTCGCTACTCCGGGTATATCGGTGGGCTGAAGGAACACAGCGCCCGCAAGGTGCTTTCGAGCCATCCGGATCGCATCATCATGCTGGCGGTAAAGCGCATGCTTCCCAAAGGTAAGCTCGGCGAAAAGATGATCAAGAAGCTGAAGATCTACGCCGGCTCCGAACATCCGCACGTCTCGCAGGCGCCTGTTGCCTTCGATGTGGCGTCGTGCAGCCGATAACCTGAAAACGCAATAATCATAGCGAATTGGAGAGAGAAGTGGCAGACAAGCACGGTTACGAATGGGGCACTGGTCGTCGTAAATGCTCGGTTGCCCGGGTCCGCATTAAAAAGGGCACTGGCAAGATCACGGTCAATGGTCGTGACTATTTGGAATACTTCCCCAGTCTGCGTCTGCGCAAGCTGGTCGAAGGCCCGCTCAAACAGGTCGATCTGTCGGCCGAGTACGACGTCTTCGCCTCGATTCGCGGCGGCGGCATGACCGGCCAGGCCGGCGCGCTGATGATGGGCCTCGGCCGCGCCATCGTCAAGGTCTCGGAAGAGTACAAGCCGTCCCTGTCCACCGAAGGCTATCTCAGCCGCGACAGCCGCATGGTTGAACGCAAGAAGCCCGGCAAGCCGGGTGCGCGCCGCTCATTCCAGTTCAGCAAGCGCTAAACCGGCTGCGATGGTGGCTTTTCCTGGCTTTGCGTTCATAAGCTCTGCGATTGATATCGAATATACGTGCCGGCGTAGCTCAGCGGTCTAGAGCGATGGATTCATAACCCATAGGTCGGTGGTTCAATTCCACCCGCCGGTACCATTTTTCATTTGAAGCCCTTCGGCCAGCGTGTCGAAGGGCTTTCTCAATGTTATTACTAAGTTTGCGTTTTTGTAGGTGAGGTTCAAGCAGAGAATTTCCAATAGTGCTCGCTTTTCGGGGATATCTGCCGCAAGCCATTTACTTTTCAGCGTTTGAGAGAGTTCTAGCAATTTCATTGCGGTATCGCCGATTTCAGTCTGCGCGCGGGTCCGTCCATCGAGAATGATTTGCAAATGGGTTATCAGTGAAAGCAATTCCTTGTCCTTCCGCTTATACATATCTGCTTCGATATGGCCTTTCAGCATCATATCCAGAAGGGCATCACGCTCCTTCTGCGCCTTGTTCAATTCCTCGCGAGTCAATTTCCTGTCGCTACGAGTCTGCTCGACCTGGCTCTGTGATTTTGAACGGATGACCTCCTCCAACCACTTCCGAACATACGGATCGTCAATTCGTAATGTTTCAAATGCCGCCAGCACCACCTTGTCGAAATCGCTCTCCTTGGCCCGGTCTTTGGGGTGACCTGGTGCGTTGTATTGCGAGCAACGATAATATCGATATTCGCGGCCGCTTTTCTTTCGTTTGATTTCGCAGAGTATAGGGTGCTCGCAATGGCCGCAAGCGATCAGGTTGTGACCATAGACGGAATCATACCGAAAGTAGGTGCGCTTGCCCAAAAGGGTTTGGACACGATCAAAGACGCTGCGGTCGATAATTGGCTTGTGCTTTCCTGGATGCCATTCACCGTGGAATCCAATTTCGCCAAGGTAGGCACGGTCGTTGAGAATTTGATGTACTTTGCTCAGCTTAAACGATGCGCGGTGTTTGCGGTAGTACCGGCCTTCGGCCGCCATTGTATCCACCACCATTTCCAGCGTGTGGTTGTGGTAGGCGTACAGTTCGAAAATGCGCCGCACGTTGTCGGCTTCGCGTTCCTCGACTCGAATCAGTCCTCGACCATTTTCGCGGTAGTTCTCGTAGCCGTAGGAGGCGTGGCCGGGATCCCATCTGGACACGGCGTTCGACACCTACCTGGGTGCGTTGGGATAACTGGTCGCTGTAAAACTGGCTGATGGCGGCGAGCATGTTGGAGTTCAGCTTGCCCGCCGGCGTTTCGTCGAACGGTTCAGTGATGCAGACGATTTCGATGCCGTGCTTATCGCGGAGTTCAACGAGGTCAATCCAGTCCTTCATATTGAGGGCAACACGGTCCACCTTTTAGAAAAGCAGACCGTGCACCCGCCCCTTATTCTTTCTGGTGTAATCAAGCATTTCATGGAACGTTTTTCGCTTCTCGCTCTTATGCGCGGTCTCGGCAACGCGATACATCTTGGCGATGGATGCGCTATTCTTGGCTGCCCATTCACACAGGGCGTCCTCCTGAATGTCCAGGCTGAAACCGCGTTCCTGTTCGTCCGAAGATACGCGTGCAAGGGCGAGGTAGTTTTTCATGTGTCAATCTCCACAGTTGTTTTGCAATGCATCAATCAAACGCGAAACAGTGAGAAGTATTTCCAGTGCTTCCGATTCTGTCAATTCCTCTCGGTAGTATGGCTGCCATGTCTTGATAGTATCAGCCAGCAATTCAGGTGATATCCAGTCGGGCGTTCCGGCTGGAAGAATCCGAAGCGGTGTTTCGCACTTTGTGGTCATACTTTATCATTTCATTCCTTTGCTGTCTGATTGGGATTTTATTAGTTGCACTCGTTGGGAGATTCACCGGAGTACCGCACCCTCCCTCAACCTCCGGCTCAAGGGCTACGAGGGGCCGCCCCTTCCACTCCGTCCCCCTCGTCGCCGGCCCAGCCTGAATGAGACCGACGCCGATGGTGACGGGGCTACAGGGGCTAAAAACCCGAATCGTGTGTGGGTTCACACCTTCACTACTGCCAATGAAAAGAGGGCCGTCCGGCACATGGCCGGATAGCCCTCCACACAGTAATCAATTCCTCATTCGGTCGGCAAGGATGGCACGAATCCTCGCCGCTTCAGCAGTAACCTCGGATTGCTTCCGTTTCGCCGCATCGGCCAACCACGCGCCGAGCGTTCCCACATGCCAGAATCGTTTTCCTGAGCGCATAACCGGAGACGGCAAAACTCGCCGCGCCACCATGCGCTGGATTGTACGACCCGAACATTCGAACAAGCGGCATAGCGCTTGTTTGGTGACAAACTCGTCCGGGGCGAAGCTGTTTAGTGAGCTGCAAAATACTGTAGCCGATATTCCATTACCGGTAATCGTCGTTACGGTTCTTGTTTCTTCGGAATGATAGATCATAGTAACTTCCCATCTTTCTCCCTTCTGTTGTTTGGTTGGTGCCGGAAGTATAAGTCATGGGAGACAGATTTCAATGGAATAAATAGAAAAATAGAGACTGACTTTATAGGTCCGAACCGTAATGGAATAGAACGGACTATACAGGACCAAAATGGACTCAGGAACTTTTTTCTTCGGACAAAACAAAGTTGAGCGAGACATGCAAGCGCCGCCCATCCGTTGCCATTCCTGTGTACACTTTTTGGAGTTGCCAGATGATGGCGCTTTCCGTGCAGGCAATATGTGGGAATGAAGAAGGTGGAGTATCGGGTGGTGTGGGCGGCGTGGCAATATTAGAGGTAGCGCGTCGTAGATTTTCCACCGTGGTGTCGAAGAAGTCCGCTATTTGCTGGAGTCTGGTTTCGTCTGGCGTGCGCATGCCGCGTTCCCAGGGTGACCACTGCTGTGGCGAGACGTTTCTTCCTATGCAGTGGGAGAACGCTTCAGCGCATTTCTTGCCGCCGCCTCGGCCGGGGAAATTCTTCACGCGTTCGGCGCGAATGTTGGCCGCGATAGTTTTGCGTAGTTCGTCTAGTATCCTGCCCATTGACAGCCCCTTTTCAGTATGGCCGCCAATAAAAAAAAGGCGGCAATCCGTGCGTGAGGCCCACCAGCTCCTGACAGGGCTGTTGACACCACAACATCGAACGCCGCCAAAACGCATTTGGCGAGTCCGAAAGTCACGGTGTCATTGGTCATTAAGCGGGCGAAGCTGTCAGGATTCGTGGGCCTTAGACCTTCGACATATATTAAATCTAAATGTTATCTAATCGTTAGTGTTCTCCTGTGTGATTTAAAGAAAAGCAACCATGGAATAAGTATACTCGCCTTAATTCACCTTGTCCATACCCGTCAAAAGTGGCGTGGCTTCCGTTGTTCGGCGCTTCCACCAAACGACGGTAAATCGACCTTCGTAGGGCTAGGGTTGCCCTGTCCAACTTCGGCGCGACCGATTTTCACCGGGCGTTGTTGCGGTCCCTTGTTGAGAACAGCTTTTTCCTGTCGACGCTCCACCTTCCTGATATAGCTGGTAAAGGTGGGATACGAAAACGTCAAAGCGCTCGCCGCAGTCATCGCTTTCCAAATCATTAGGTAGCTCCAGCCCTTTTGGTGTTCGGCCTGGATCTCGTCCCAATGCTCCATGAAGACCTTGTAGTTTTTGGCCGAGTTACTGGCGGTCGGCTGGCCCGCAAATTCGAACAGCATCTGTTCGAGCGATTTCTTCTTGCCTTCCATCTCCTCACCTTATTGGTCTTATTCCAAGCTAATATCAAGCGGTAATAGTAGAAACCCATCGAAAAATGTTCTAAAAGTGCTTTTTTCGTGGATTTTCGCCCGATAAATCTGTTTTAGTTAGCATATAGAGCAATGCTTGAGTATCGCTCAAATAATGCTACATGATAACAGTGTTTATACTACAAAAAACAAGACGAAGTAGCAATAATATCAGTGAATGTGCGGGCAGGATATGTGAAACGGGCCTGCCATGTGGCCGGCCCGTTTCACTCCCTTATTCGCCAAAGGCTCAACGGGAATCCTGCCCTGCGGGGCTAACAGCACATGACTGATGTTATATTTAAAGAAGAAGCTCGATGCGACTGGCGGTTGTTGTGTCCCGACGCCAGAAATAGAAAAGGCACCGGACGTGGTCGCATCACCTGCGGGTCGGCCAAAACCCAAAAACGATACGAGTCATGCCAGCGCCTAAACTATTTGGTTCTTGTTTTCATCCTCAGAACACCCATCCCATCCGCAGCGTTCCGCCGTTGCCGTCGCGGCGTCCGGCTGTTGCACGGGCGGCCACTTCGGCGGTGAAGCGGTCGCCGCGTTTGAAGGCGATGCCAAGTTCGGCCAGGCCGGTGCCGCCTCGCAGGCTGGGCGCTGCCAGGTCGTAGCCGTAGGCGGTGGCGCGGGCCTTACCGGAGAATTCGTATTCGAAGCCGGCTTCCACATACGGCGTGACGCACGGCGTCAGGGCGTAGCTGCACCGGCCGCTCAGGCGCGCGCGGTGGGAGTGTACCGCGTCGAAGCGGTAGGGGTCGTCGATGATGTCCAGGTTTTCCGAACTCTGCCGCGACCACAGGTAACGGGCGAACAGGTCGATGCCGCTCCGCTCCGTCGCTTGCCAGCGGTAGCCGATGCCGGCGTGCGCGCCAAAGTAGGCCGCTTCCGTCTCGTAGCGGGCGTGACGGCCATTCACGTCGCGGAGGCCGGAGGCGGAAAAGCGGGTATCCAGGTAGCCGACGCGGAAGGAGGCGTCGAGATACAGACCCTGGCAGCAATCGTACCGGCCCAGGACGCCGCCGCCGAGGTAGCGGCCGTTGCCATCGCCGCCGACAGAGCCGGAGGATTGGTAGTCGCCGTTTCCTGCTTCGAAAAAGCCGCCCAGGGTCAATGCGCCATTCGATGCGGCGACGCCGGCCAGCATGGATATGCCGTCAACATCGGCATGAGAACCGGTTTTGTGACGGCTGTGGCCGCCGGCGACAGCGCCGAAACGGCGGGACGCCAACCACCGGCCGAGGTGGCGGCAAGGGCCGACGCCATTCCCGATCCGGCGACGAGGTCACCGCCGCGTTCAGGAGTGTGGTGGAAGCGGCGCGGCCGCGAGGGAGGACGGATGCGTCCGGGTTGGCGGAGATGCGGCGGACAGTGGCGACGAGGCCGTTACTGGCGTCCATATCGTATTCGTAGAGGAGGGAGAAGCCTTTCATCCCGAAGGCGGTGGTTTCGGAGTAGTTGGCGACTGTCCCGTTTATGAGGGTATACCGGGTGCCGACCTGCGGTACCGCGCCGCCGCCTTCCATATCCACCCGCACGGTGGAATCGAGGGTTGCGTCGTCGGTGGAATAGGGCCGCATGACCGGCTGCATGTCCACCGGGTCGAGGAGAACGTCCAGTATGGCGGCGCCGTTTGCAACTGCTTCGGAGGCGAAAAACTGGTGGAATGGCATCGTTGACATGCGTAAATATTCAAGTAGAATTAACGGCAAATAAAAAATCCATTTACCAGAACTTAAAACCGAGCGCTGTTTTCACGATGAAAATCGCTTTTAAGGAGCCGTTACATGGATCCTGTCCAGTCTTTTATCAAAAAGTACGTTGAAGCAATTAATGGAGGATATGCGGCCGTCTTCGCCGGAGCTGGTCTATCCTGCGGGGCGGGCTATGCCGATTGGAAGGAACTGATCCGCCCATTGGCGGAAGAGATCGGTTTAGATGTTAACAAAGAGCATGATCTTGTGGCGGTCGCGCAGTATTTCCGGAATGAAACCATGGGGAGAGCCGGGATCAACGAGGAAATCGTCGAGAATTTTACTAGCACGGTGAAAAGTAACGAAAACGTCAACATCTTGACTAGGCTTCCGATACAGACCTATTGGACTACAAACTACGACTCGCTTATCGAAGACGGTATTCGGGCCAATTTTCGAAAGCCAGATGTCAAAATCCGTCAAAAGCAACTGGCTTTTCACGTTCATAATAGGGATGCGGTCGTTTATAAAATGCACGGTGATGCATGTGAACCGGACGAAGCGGTACTTACCAAAGATGATTATGAGATGTATGAACATCATCGTCAGCTGTTTCGAACTGCTCTTCAAGGAGATTTGATCTCCAAGACATTCCTGTTCGTGGGATTCAGTTTTAAAGACCCGAATCTTGATTATATTCTCAGTCAAGTTCGAATATTATTGGGAGAATCTAATCGAACTCATTATTGCTTTTTTGGAAAAATCAAACGCGAATCATTTGATAAGGAGGCGGATTATATCTATGCATGTGCCAGACAGAAGCTTCGAATCAAGGATCTTCGCAGATACGGTATCAAGGCTATTTTGCTGAACGACTATTCCGAAATCACAACCATATTGCGTGCAATAGAATACCGTTGCTTACTAAAAAATATCTTCATTTCTGGCAGTCAATCACACTTCCATGAGCCCTGGAATGAAAAGGTGGTTTCGTCCTTTTGTCACTCGCTGTCAAAGAAACTCGTCAAACATGGGTATCGGATCATTTCCGGATTCGGCCTCGGAGTTGGTTCAGCCGTGATAAACGGAGCTCTTGAAGAGGTCTATGCAAAGGGAACTAGACGCATGGACGACTATTTATGCCTACGCCCCTTTCCGCAAACAGATTCTGGATCAATCGCAAAGGAAGATCTTTGGAGAAATTACCGAGAAGACATGATTCGACAGGCTGGATTTGTGATTTTCATCTTTGGAAATAAAATCGTAAATGGCGAAGTCAAGATTGCTAATGGGATGCTGGAAGAGTTCGAAATAGCGAAAAGACTCGATAAATTGATTATTCCTGTGGGCAGTACCGCAGGCGCGTCTGAAAAAATTTACCAAGAGGTCGTTGATAACATTGATTCCTACTTTTATCTTAAAAATCACATCGACAAGCTAAAATCCGTTACAGATGTCGATATTCTGATAAGTTTGATCAGCGACATTATCGGTAACGTCCGCATAATGGTGTAAAATTAAAATGAGCCAGAGGCTCAGCCTCC
>JAJQBO010000050.1 GCA_021203245.1 Planctomycetaceae bacterium | reverse complement strand
AATCAATGGCGATCCGCATCCAATAAAGTTATGATTGGTTGTCCCATTGTTTTCGCGCGACATTCGCTATCCTAGTGTTCTGCAGAGAGGTCCTCACTTATGTGCCCACCCAGAAGTTCCGTTCCGTTCCCCTCTGGAATCGGCGCCACGATTCGGCGGTTGCGAATTAGTAAAGGGTTGCGGATTGTGGATATCGCCGAGATAACCGGCCTGACCCCGAGTTCCATCAGCCAGATGGAGCGTTCCGTCATCACGCCGACCATCGTCACCCTGAAAAAAATCGCCGCCGCGCTCGAATATCCCCTTGCCGAATTGATCGAAGGCACAGAAGCCGTCGATGGCGGGGCAGGGCGCGACGACAAAAACAGTGCCGCCGAGAGGGAGGTCTACTCGGAGCCGCAGATCGTTCACGATGAGGACCGCAAGGTGATATCGCCGTACAAGGGCGTGACCTATGAATTGTTGAACCCCGACTTCTCCGGTCCGTTTGAATTCAGTTATAACATCTACAAGCCAGGTTCGGGAATTGGGTCGGAAAAACGCGGCCATCCCGGCACCGAGTGCGGCGTGGTGATGTCGGGAGAGTTGCTGATTCGCTATGGGGAGCAGGCCAGGGAGTACCGGCTCTCGGCAGGCGACAGCATTACCTTCGACTCGACGATTCCCCACTCTGTCGAAAATCCCGGTACGGTGGATTGCATCTGCATGTGGGTCAACAGTCCGCCCTGGTTTTAGGCCGGAAACGGGAAGTCATCACCAAACAAAAACAGGAGCGGCTAATCCGTTCCTGTTTTTCCTGGTGGGCCGTATTTCAGTCGACAGCTTTAAACCAGGTGCGCGCGAATCCCCTCGAGTCTCGGCGGCGGCGGTGGCTTCGGCCACGGCCTTGCGGTCCTTCGGGGCAGGGCACTGCCTGCCGCAGCCCAATCGCCTGGCGAGGCGAGGGCGGCATCGTTTGATCTCTCCTGAATAAAGTGTATTGAGCGGTTACTGTCCGGGTGCTGCGTTGTCGAAGCGGTTCCGGTCGGCCCACAGGCCGAGGGCCGGATTGGGGATGAAATACATCTCCTCGCCCCGGACGGTATTCACGCCCGGTTTGAGGGCGTGGACGTCATAGCGGCCCAGCGCTTCGTCCAGCCCCATATAGCGGAAGTTGACGCTTTCGATCTCTTCCCGCGTCAGGTGACCCGGCGCATAGGTGATGGCGAACCGGCCGTCGGACGACCCGTGAATAAGGTGCGCAGCGACGCTGAGGCTGCCACGGAGATCCTCGTTTTGCCGCACCGCTGCCAGGATGCGTTCCCGCCCGACATACCCGTATTTGCGGATGAGCTTGTCGTTGCCGAGGTCCTCGCCGAAGCGGTGGACGCCGGGGGCAATGACCAGCAGTTCGCCGCCGTCGGCTATCGCCATGCGGGTGCGGTAAATCGCCTTGTTGCCAATCCAGGTGGTGTGGAACACCTCGGGGTCGAGGTAGGCGACGACCTTCCGAAGCGGCTTTTCCAGGAAGTTGAGGTTGGCGTTCTGGCTGACGCGAATGGAGTCGGAGAACATGCGCCTGTCGCGCCCGACAGCCAGCGACCGCACGTTCGGCCCCTGGTCGTTCGGGGCGGTGACGGTGAGGATGTAGGTGAGGGGGATGTCCTTGCAGAACGCCTCCTCGGCATAGTCGAAGACGCGGTGGACCGGCGTGAAGTCCCGCCCCATCATGTTTTCCATGCCATAAACCGCACCGAGAAAATGACTGCCGTGGATGAACCCTGCGCCGCCGCAGCCGACAAAGACGTTTTTATTGTAATTGGCCATGCCCGCGACTTCGTGCGGCACCACCTGGCCGACGGAAACGATCATGTCGTAGCCGCCCTCGACCAGGCGGCGGTTGATTTCGACGCGGATGGGCTGGTCGTAGAGGCCGGCGGAGACGTTTTTGATAAAGTCGGCAGGCACGTCGCCCAGGTGGACCACGTCCTCCCGCCAGTTATGGGTGCGGAACAACGAGGGCGACACGCCCGGGTACATGCGGTCGATTTCCTCCGCCGTCATGGGCACGTGGGTGCCGAGGGCGGGCATGATGTCGATGGCCGCGCCGTCCAGCAAGCCGCAGAGCATCCGGGTGATGGGACCGGCGTAGGAATTGAAGCGGGTGATGTCGGGCGGCAGAAGGAGCACTTTTTTCGGCTTCGGCTTGTCGGCGAGGTACGTTGACAGCATGACCGCAATATCGTGGTCCGAGAGGCCGGTGGGTTCGATCGCTTCGGTAAAAGTGTAAGGCATGAAAATCTCCTTTACGAATCCAGGCCCAGGTCCCTGACGAGATTGGTCGCGGCCATGCGGCTCATCTGCACCACGGCGCCGTCGCTCGAGGCAGCCGAGTGAGAGCCGAGGACGACGTTGTCCAATCCGTACCATTCGGGATTTTCCGGCGGCTCGTGTTCGAACGCATCGATGCCGGCGCCGTAGATGGTGCGGTTTTTCAACGCGTTCAGGAGCGCGTTCTCGTCGACGATGCCGCCCCGCGCCGTGTTGACGAGAATGGCGGTCTTTTTCATCTGCGCCAGTTCCCGCTCGCCGATCAGGTTGCGGGTGGCGTCGGTCAGGGGGAGGTGCGGGCTGATGAAATCCGCCCTGGCGTATATTTCTTCCGGCTCGGCCCGGGTAATGCCCGCCGTGGCAGCATAGTCCGCGTCCCAGAACGGGTCGTGGGCCAGGATGGTCATGCCGAAGCCGCTGGCGCGCGCAACCATGCCGCGGCCGATCGCTCCCAGGCCGAGGAGGCCGAGGGTTTTCCCATTCACGTCCAGGCCGGTCACCTTCGACCAGTCGCCATGGCGGCACAGGGCGTCGATGCGCGCCACCCTGCGCGCCACCGCCAGCATAAGGGCGAAGGCATAATCCGCCACCGCGCCGGCGTTGGCGCCGACCGTGCGCGAGACGGCGATGCCGCGGGCGGAACAGGCGTCGAGGTCGATGTTGTCCACGCCGACTCCGTACTTCGCCACCGCCCTCAGGCGTGGCGCATGGTCCAGCACCCAGGCGTCCAGCGGGTCGACGCCGAGGATGACCCCGTCGCAGCCGGCAATCCGTTCGGCCAGGGCTTCGCGGGAGAGGATGCCGCCGGTGTCGTTGACAGCTACCTCAAGCCCGGCCCGTTCCAGAATGGCGAAAGCTTCTGCATCTTCCTTGCCGAAGGAGCGCGGCGTTACGAGAATTTTCATGATGAGATTCCGTTCGTGTAAAAGTGGAGATATCGGTCAAACTTGGCCCGGTAGCCGTCTGTCGCGTCGGCCCGGGGCGTCACGCTGTCCAGGGCCGTCTCTCCAAATGTCGCCAGGTCGGGCAGCCGCCCGGCGGCGTGGAGCGCCAGGGCAGCGCCGCCAAGGAGGGAAGCGTGGGGGTTGTCCGATACGAGCAATTCCCGGCAAAAGATATCGGCCGCCATTTGAACCCATCCGGGCGAGTTGAGGATGCCGCCCGAAAGAATGATGCGTTCCGGCTGGCCCGACAGGTCTGTCAGGATGCGGTAGCACTGGTAGACATTGTACAAAATGCCTTCCGACACGGCCCGGAACAGGGCGGGCGCGCCGTCGTCGCCGTTCAGGTCGCAGAAACCGCCGCGCCGGGTGTCGTCCCAGCCCGGGCAGCGTTCGCCAAACAGGAAGGGGAGAAACGTGGGCGTGCGCGAGCGGTCCAGGAGGTCCCTCCCCAGTTCGTCGAAGCTCCACGCGTTCTTGAGCACCGTTTCTTTAAACCAGTTGATGCAGTTGCACGCGCCGTTGGTGGCAGCCCCCGACATCCACCCTTCGACGCCGACGTAGCACCATGTCGCGGGCGGGTCGGACAGGATGGGACGGTCGGTCGACAGGCGGATGGCTGCGCTGGTGCCGACGGAAAAGGTCATGCTTCCGGTTGTCGAAGCGCCGTTGCCGACCTGGTTCAGCGCCCCGTCCGAATGGGGCGGCACGACGGGTATCCCGGGCGGGATGCCCAGGAGTTCGGCCCCGGCGGGCGAGAGGGGACAAACGCCTCGGTAGTCGGTCAGCATACCCAATTGTTCTGCCGCCAGCCCGCACAGCGCCAGGATTTCCTCGTCGTATTCGCGGGTATGGGTGTTCAGGAATCCCATCCCAGACACGATGCTCCGCGTCTCGAGGCGTTCGCCGGTGAGGTGGAAGAAGTTGTACCCCGCCTGACTGGCGAAACGCTTGCCTTCGGGAGCCAGGCCGTTTCGCCGCATGTGCAGGACCGCGTACGGCTGGTAGGTGATGTTCGGCATACAGCCGGTGTTCGTGTAAATGGCCCGGGCGCGCGGCGAGTCGCTCCGAATATCCCGGCAGATATGATCCGTGCCGGTAAAATTCCACAGATAGGTCGGCGTCACCGGGCGCATGGCGTCGTCGCAGGCGACCAGGCTGTGCCAGACGCCGCAGACGGCGACGGCGGCCACCTCCCGTCCGTCCGCCACTTTTCGACCAAGGCGGGCAGTGAGGCGGAACACGGCGTCCGCGTCATGCAGGCCGCCCGCATCGATGTCTGGCCCGTAATTCTCGCTGGCCGTGGCGACGACGCCCGCGTCGGCGTCATAGAGGAGCGCCTTGGCGGCGCTGGTGCTGGATTCCAAAACCAGGACGAGCATACCTTTTCTCCGGCTGTCGCGCGTGGGTTGCCGATCCGTACCCGAACCAGGAAGCGGGCCAGGTTATAATTTGCGGGAAGATGATGCAAAGGACAAGGAAAATGAACTCGGCCGGTAGAAATGGCAGGATGCCCATGACCACCTTGCCGATCTTCAGGCCGCTGACGGAACAGCCGACTTTGAGGACGGTGCCGACCGGCGGGGTGATGAGGCCGACGCAGAAGTTGATAATCATGATCAGCGCAAAGTAAGCGGATCGATGCCTGCCGCATTGTAAGCCGAAGCACGACCGGCGCGAAGATGCGAATCGTTCAGGTCAATCCAATGCAGCAGGATGATGGAGCAGAGGAACAGGACGATGGCGATCGGCAGCCCGGCAAAGAGAAGGGCGAACAGCGATCAAAAACACGAAGAGTTCCATGCGTTCACCCTTTTTCCGTCGGCACGTCGTCGGCCGGCGCGGCGCGGCCGGCGATGTGCTTGTGATCGCAAGAGACGGAGATGACCGCCAGGAAGGTGGCCCAGACGAAAAGGTAGCGGACCAGTTCCTCGCCCATGATGATGCCGCTTGAAAACAAGTACCGCATCATGGTATTGGCGAAGCCCACCAGATTGAATCCCGTCACCTTTCAGGGCGACGGGATTCAGGGCGCGTTTCCATCCACTGGCCTCGGTTACAGGCTGTCTGATTCAAGGCTCAAATAAGTCAGTTCCTGAAGCGTCAGCTTCAGGTCGAGGGTGCGCAGGCAGGAGTCGAATTCCTTGCGGCTGCGGCTGCCGACAATCGCCGCCACCGTGATCGGCTGGCACAGGACATAGGCAAGGGCAATGTTAATGGAGTCGACGCCTTTCTGCTTGCCCAGTTCCTGCGCCCGTTTGAGGCGTTCGAAATTACCGTCCGAGAAAAACGCCTCCTGGATGTCCTTGGGCGCGCTGCCGTCGCGCGGATAAATGTCGGCGAAAAAGCCGTGCGCCTGCGAGGCCCAACTGAACAGCGCGATGTCCTGTTCCTTGTGCCAGCGGGCATAGGCGTCGTCCGCGTACACGGTGCCGGGCCAGCGGGGCTTGGCAACCGTGGCGAGCGAGTAGGACGGGTTGTTGACGGCGATCCCGCTATAGCCTTTCTTCCGGCAGTAGTCCATCGCCTCCTCGACCCGGGGTAGTTCCCAGTTCGAGACGCCGTACGCGCCGATCAGACCTTCCTCGCGGTTCATTTCCAGCCGATCCATGAAAGCGGCGACCGGGGTGGTCGGCTCGTCGCGGTGCATGAGGTAGAGGTCGAACCGGTCGCAGCCGGTGTGGAGCAGGCTGTAGTGGAGGTCGTCGGTGATGAGTTCCGGCTTGACCCGCCAGTATTCGGGATGGTGCGCGCCGTCGGGCGTGATGATCGGGTGACAGTACTTATCGATAATCACCAGATCGCGACGGTTGCCGCGCGCGTCCAGCCAGCGTTTGAGAATGCCCTCTGAACGGGCGATGCCGTAAAACCTGCCGCAGTCGACCGTGGTGCCGCCCTCGGCGACGTACAGGTCCATCATGGCGAAAATCTCGTCCTCGAAGGACGGGTCGAACCAGGCTGTTCCCATGATCAACTTGGAGACAGGCTTGTCGACGCCCTTGACGGTTATGTATTCCATGCAGTATCTCCTGGTGCACTAGTGGACGAAAATCCGGGGACAGACGCCGCCCTGCGCGGGAGGCGAGATCGGCCGTTAGGCGATTTTCTTCTTCAGGATGTTGAGGCTCAGGACAATGCCCAGCCCCGCGACGCCCGACGCCACGATATAGGCGTTGGCATAGGCGAGCGCGCCCAACTCGGGATTGATGAACAGGGCGGAAATCTGGGGGCCGATGAGGGTGCCGATTGAATAGCCGAAGAACATGGTGCCGTAGTTGGCTGCCGCGTTCCTCAGGCCGAAGGCGCGGTAGGTGAGGGGCGGAAAGATGACCAGAATGCCGCCGAAGGCCGCGCCCAACAGCAGCATGAAGGGAATGTACATGGCCATGGAGGTCGCGTAGCGGAGGCCAAACAGGCCCACGATGGTGGCGACCAGCACCAGGGTAAGGGTCTGCACCTCACCCAGCTTGTCGCACAATTTACCGATGCCGATGCGGCCGGTGAAGTTGGCCAGACAGTTGAACACGACCAGGTTGGCGGCGGCGAGGGCGGTCATGCCGAGCTGGGTCTGGCCGATGCGCGAAAGAGAACTCATCAGCATGATGCCGGAGGTGCAGGCGATGGAGTAGAGGGCCAAGAGCAGCCAGAATTTTCCGGTGCGGATCATCTCGCCGGCGGTGTATTCCTTGGCGACGGCGATGCCCGGCTTCGGCGCGGGCGTGTTCCAGCCTTCCGGCTGCCAACCCGGCCGGGGAACGCGCATCACCCAGCCCACGGCCCAGATGAGGAGCATGCAGGCGATGCCGATATACACCAGTCCCTGCAGGCCGAAGCGGTCGCACAGGTAGGCGCCGGCCTTGGCCAGGGCCAGCGGCCCGAAGGACGCGGCGGAAAGGAGGATGCCGGACATGGTGCCGCGTTTGTCCGGGTACCAGCGCAGCGCCGTGGCGATGCAGGTATTGTAGAGGATGCCGTTCCCCGCACCGGCGAGCACGCCGAACGCGAAATAGAGGACAGGCAGGCTGGTCGCGTAGGCGGTGATGATCCAGCCCAGGCCGAAGACGAAGGCGCCCACGTACATCAGGGTCTTGGGTCCGGACCCGTCCATGATCTTTCCGGAGAGGAGCGCGAAGGTGGCGACCATGAACTGGAAGATGGTGAGGGTCAGCGCCACCTGCGAGGCGGTGCCGCCGGTCGCGGCCTGCATCGGCAGGTCGAAAACGGAAAAGGCCACGGGCGCGGCGCAGCAGAAGATGATGAAATACGACGCGGCGAATACCAGCGTCCGGTTTGGTCCACTCACCGCCGCTTCGCTGAGCGGTTGGGTCACAGCAGCATTCTGTTCCATCGGTTGTTTCCTTCTGCAGGGATAATGGGCATAGCGCTTTTTAAAGAATGACTGCTTCATGCCTGCGTTTTACGGGTGTTACTGGAAAAGCCGAAAAGCGCAGGGGAAGGTTCACATTCAATTTAAAACGCTCTAGTTGATTTTCAGGACCGCTTCCAGCGCGTCGTAAGTGGCGTCGAGAGCGCGCCTGGCCTTTTCCGCATCGCCGATGACATAGACCTCGCCCGCGTACTTTCCGGCGAGGTCCTTCAACGGATTGTGGGCGTGGGCGGCCGCGCCCATGGCCACCACCACGCTGTCGAAGCCGGTGAGGTCGACGGCCTTGCCGTCGGGGCGCAGGTAGATTACGCCGTCAGGCTTGAATTCCTTGACCTTGGCGTTGCAGACCACCTGGACGCCGTTCTTTTCGAACGCCTTCTTGAGGAAGAGGCGGTGCTCGGAGATGACGTCGGCGGCCACGTCTTCGCGCAGTTCCACCACCGTGACCTGGAAGCCGCGCTCGCCCAGAAAATCGGCGGTCTCGCTGCCGACCATGCCGCCGCCGACCACCAGCACCGATTTGCCGGGCGCAACCGTACCGTCCAGCACATCCACCGCGTCCATGAGGCCGGGGAGGTCGATGCCGGGGATGGGCAGCTTGAGCGGGCGGCCGCCAGTGGCCAGAATGACGCAGTCGGGCTTTTCGGCAGCAAGCGTGCCCTCGTTCACCTCGGTGTTGAGGCGGACGGCGCAGCCGCTCTTTTCAAGGGCGACGATGTAACTCCGGACCATGCCGGTGATGTCGCCTTTGCCGGGGGGATGGCGGCCAGGCGCATCTGTCCCCCCAGCCTGTCCGCCGCCTCGTAGAGGGTGACGGCGTGACCTTTTTTGGCAAGCAGGGTGGCGGCATACATGCCGCCGACGCCGCCCCCGACCACCATCACCTTTTTCGGCGAGTCGGTAGGGCAGGTGTCGCATTCGGCTTCGCGCCCGACCAGCGGGTTGACAAGGCAGGTGATGGGTTTACCTTGGAACATGTCATGCACGCAGCCCTGCAGGCAGGCGATGCAGGGGATGAGGTCGTCCAGGGTGTCGGAGGCGGCCTTGTTGGGGAGCCACGGATCGGCGATGCTTTGGCGGCCGAAGGCGACAAGGTCGCAGCGGCCTTCACCGATGAGGAGATCGGGGAGATAGGGGTCGGTGAAGCGGCCGATGGTGATGACCGGGATGGAGACGGCCTTTTTAATTTCGCTGACGTGGTCCAGGTTGAAGCCGGCGTGAACGACGGTCGGGGCCCACATGTATTCGTCGTGAATGTGAACGCTACGGGAGACGTTCAGGCCGTCGATGCCGCACTGTTCCAGGTAGGCGGCGATAAGGGAATTGTCTCTCAGGTCGAGGCCGCGGCACCAAGTCAAAGCGAACGCTGACAAAGAGCGGACGCCACCTCCTGGCCAAAGCGGAGCAGATCTTCGGGCTGGTGTCGGAGGTTATGGATTCTGTGGGCATGGTGGAGGAGATGCTGGCGGGCGAATTACCATCTCGGCGCTTTTCACCATGATGGAGTATTATCTGCCGGACAATATGGCGGATTTAAGCCAACGCAACCCCGACGTCACCATCCGCATGAGCGGGAGCAGCGACCTGGATTCGGTGTTTGAAAAGATCTATTCGCAGGAGTACGACTGCGGCATGCTGAACATCGGCTCCGTCCCGTCGGAGTTCCTAGTCGACGAACTCTTCATCTCCGACGTGGTGCTGGTGTCGCCATATGAGGGGCCGTGGGCGGTCAAGCACTTCCCCACCCTCGAGCGCCTGTCGCTCCTGCCGTTCATCTCCCACTCCGACAACAGTTCGCTCGAGCCGTATCTTCGCCACCACTTTTCCCGCCTCGGCCTCGCTTTCAAGCCGAAACACATGGTCAGCCACTGCGGCGCGATCAAGGAGTATGTGGCGCGCGGCTTCGGGGTGGCATTCCTCGACTGGTTTATCTGCCAGCCGGGCGACTACGGCAGAATGAACGTCGTCTCCATGGAGTCGTTCTTCCCCAACCGGTCCTTCGGCATCGTGCGCCGGCGCGATACCTATGTGCCCGTCCATGTGGAGGCGTTTGTCAATTATCTGCTGGCGAATCCATCCTGCCCGAGCCTGGTCGGCATTTCCATCTCGCCGGAAGAACGCGCCCGCGATGAAGCGACTCCGGTCCTCCGGTAGCCTAGGGAATCAGCAGCCGCGGCGTCAGCAGCACCTTGGTCGGTTGCATGTCGGGGTTTTCCAGCCGCCAAAGCGCGGTTTGCGCCGCCAATTTACCGATCGAGCCGATATCGATGTCGATGACCGGCGGGCGCGGGTCCAGGCGCTCGTAATATATCGTTTCGTTGTTGCAGGAAACGATATCGATATCCTTCATCGGCCTGATGCCCCGTTTCTGCAGCGCGGCATAGATATGTATGGTCATCAGGTCGCCGGGGACGAACAGGGCCGTGGGCCGCTTGGCGCCTTTCAGCAGTTTGTCCAGCAGCCGGTGCAGCTTGTCCACGTCCACGCCCGGCAGCCCCTGTTCATTGGTGAATATCTGGTTGTCCCCGACCGTTGTCGTCTTGCATTTTATTTCACTTGCGTATTGGGCCATATGGATGCCGCGGTCGACGACCGGCTCGATCCGGGTATCGGCGATATAGCCGATATGCTGGTGTCCCCGGGCGACGAAATACTCCGCGACCATCCGCCCCATCTCCCGGTTGTCCTCCATAACCGCGTCGGCGGGATTGCAGTTGTAGCGCATTATCCATATCACCGGCTTGCCGGCGGCCGCGATGATCGGTTCCGGCTGCGGATCGTACCCGTAGAGTATGACCGCGGCGGCGTCGTGGGTTTGTTTGGCGATGTTTTCCGCGGTGGCGGTGGAAAGGACGGTAAGGGAATACCCGTGCGGCTCGATAACCTGCTGCGCCGATCCCATCAGCCCCAGCACCCAGTTCGACTGCTCGAACCGCAGCACCCGGTCCACCAGGGAAAATGCAATCCGTTTCCTGCCCTGGCTGCCGTTGCGGCGTTTGCGACGAATCTTGAAATTGGCTTCCTGGGCGATTTTCCTGACCTTTTGGGCCGTTTCGGGCGAGACGCGGCCCGTGCTGTTCAGGACGTTGGAAACAGTCGCCACCGAGACGCCGGCGAGTTCGGCAATGCGCGCAATAGACATTGGCTCTCCCAAAAATGATTAAAGTTGATAAAAATTAACCAAAATTAATCATGATTATTTAATTAATGACTATTATACACAA
>JAJQBO010000131.1 GCA_021203245.1 Planctomycetaceae bacterium | reverse complement strand
GGTTGGGGCGGCCCGGTTCCATTCAGACGCGGTCGCCGGGCGCAAGGCCGGTGACGCCTGCACCCACTTCTTCGACCACGCCAGCCGCCTCGTGGCCAAGGATTATCGGTTTTTCCACCACATAGGGCCCGATACGGCCGTGGGTATAGTAGTGCACGTCGCTCCCGCAAATGCCGACGTTTTTGACGCAAATCCTGACCATGCCCGGGGCCATGGTCCCCTGTATCGGCATGTCGGCGATGGTTATTGTGCCCTGGCGCTCGAGAAGGACGCATTTCATGGATTACCCATCTCCCAGAACATGTATGAGAATGAAGAAAAAGACATCGGAAAATACACCCGGCACGGACGAAAGGAAATGTTTCGTACCGTGAAAATAACGGGGGAAAGGCAGATCCGGAGCGCAGCGGAAAAGTTGTCCGGATTCACTTTATTAAATATATTTATCAAAGTGTGTTTGTATGATACCGGATGATTCCGCTTAGTCAAATGCAAAGAGAACTTTTTTCGCCTGGTTCTCTGCCGGCATGGATCAGATGGAATCGATGAAGTTTTCGATCTGCATGAGGGCCGCGCCCACGGCCGAGGCTTCGGTCTTGTGCTTGCAGGCCTTGATATATTCGCCGGATTCGTTGAAGGTGTTCCGCTTGGCGGCGCGGGCGCGCAATTCGTCCAGATGGGCGTCGATGTATGCGCCGACGTAGCCGCCGACGACGATGTCGTAGTCGAGGACCATGCGGAGCGAATTGGCGGCGATGGCGAGGGAATCGAGATAGGCGTCCCAGGCGGCGGCGGCCTTGGCGTCGCCGCCCCGGAGCTTGACGAAAAAACGGCCGATATCGCCTCGGGTGAGCTTGCTGAGGACGGTGGCGTTGCAGTAGGCGTCGAGGCAGCCTTTCATGCCGCAGTAACACCGCTTGCCGTCCGGAACGATGGTCATGTGGCCGATTTCGCCGCTGCGGCGGTTGTCGCCAAGGCGGGGATTGCCGTCCCAGACAAGCGCGCCGCCGACGGAATTCGACAGCGACAAATACACGAAATGCCAGTCCGGGTCGACCTGCCACATTTCGGCGATGCCGGCCGCGTTGGCGTCGTTGACGTGGGCGCACGGCAGGCCAAGGCGCTTGTCCAGCGGGGCGAAAGCATAGTCCTCGACGTCCAGCACATGGGAACGGGTGAGGACGCTGCCATCGGCGGAGAGGACCCCGGGGATGGAGATGCCCGCGCCGACCAGTCGTTCGGGGTCGACGGCGGCATCGTCCAGCATGGCGTCGACGATGCCGCCCACCCGTTCCACGTACTCTGTGCCAGCCTCAAAGGGGACGGCGGCTTCAATGCGGACGCGAACCTCGCCCGCCAGGTTGACCAAGGCCGCCACCACGCGGTCCCGGGTTATGTCCAGGCCCACGGCCAGTCGGGCGTCGTCGACGACCGACATCGCGACCGCCTTTCGCCCGCCGGTGGATTCGAGGCTGCCGGCTTCCCGCACCAGGCCCTGTTCAATCAGCGCCTTCATATTGAGGAGCACGGTGGGCAGGCTCATTGAAAGGCGCTGGGCGATCTCGGGTCGGGAGATGCCGTCTCGGGTATGGATTAACCGGTAGATACGGTTGCGGTTTGCTTTGCGGACATCGATGTTGCTAGCAGGGCCGTTTTTCATCGTCGGGTCCGTCCAGATACCTTTAAAGTTTTATCAAACTATTAAGGTAATGTACCCGCTCGATCGGGAACGTCAACCGCAAAACGAATTTTCCGACATTGAAGCGGCGAATCCCACCGCGTTCAACCATACGCGCCATGTCCCGCACGCCGGGAATTCCCAAACGGCCAGTCATAATAAACACGTGATTACGACGTCTTTTCTTCGGGAGTAGGGTTTCGTCGAGTGTGGAGATCGTCGAGGTCGATGTCTTGCAATTGCTTGACCAGGAATTCAAAGTGCTCGTTGACCGAGGCCACAGCGGCATTCGCGTCACGTTTGGCAAGAGCTTCGTACATCGTGCCATGGCGTTGTGCCAGGACGTCGACGCCGATTTTCGACATATAGGTGCTGATACGGGTAAACTCACGAATCTTGCATTGATTCCAAAGCTGCAGGAGAAGCTTGTTGCCTGAGACCTGCAGGATTTTTTCGTGAAACAGTCCATCCTTTTCGACGAAAAGTTCGTAGTTTCCGTCCTTGACCGCCTGTTCCATCTCACGCATGACAATGTAGATTTCCACAAGCTGCTGATCGGTGATTCTCCCGACGGCAGCCTCGATGCCCACCGATTCAAGGCCGCGACGGACATTATAGGTATCGACGATACTCACCTTGTCGAGTGTCCGCACATACGCGCCCTGGTATGGCCGTAATTCCACCAGCCCCATCATCTCCAGTTCGCGTATCGCCTCCCGAACCGGCGATTGGGACACGCCCAGTTCCCGGGCCCACCGTGTTTCAACCACCCTCTCGCCAGGCTTGAGCTCTTCGTTCAGGATGGCGCGCTGGATAGTATCCCGAATTTCCTGGCTAAACAACGGGCGCTTGCGGAGTTGCTTGGCTGCGGTTTTCGACGTCATAGTGGTCACCATTCTGGAAGGCTGCGAGAGTGGTTTGAATAGAGCAAATAATCGATTATATGCTATAACAACTGTACCGTATATTCCGGATTAGTCAACCCAAATCACGGAAAAATCGACTCGGCGGCAATTTTTAAAACTTCACAAATTGATAATATAGATAAAGATAAGATATTTTATAGATGAATTGAACGAATCCTCACCAATTTGGATTTGACAAAGCGCGCTGATGCGGTAGATTAAACATAATCGATTATGTAAGATTTAAAAATTGCCTATCGACCGGCTGCTTCCCCAGGAAATACCATTCGGCCATCCTCCATGGTCCTCCCCCAACTCCTGATATGTCTCACTGTTCTGCACTCGTTCCAGCGGTTCAGAACCAGCATAACCATCAGATATAACAGCTCGTAGAGGAGAGAACCATGGCGGTGGATCAGGACTACAATTATATCGGAAAAAGCGTTCCCAGAATCGATTCCTATGAAAAGGCAACTGGAAAGGCGATGTTTATCGACGACTTGAAACACCAGTTCAAGGATTTGCTGCACATACGGGTACTCCGCAGTCCCCATGCGCATGCCAAGCTGGTGAAGGTGGACATCGACAAAGCCTTGGCGCTTCCCGGCGTTGAGACCATTGCCGTCGGCACCGACCCCGACATCCCGTGGGCGTACATCCCCTACGTCTCCAGCTATTACGGCAATCCGGCCCGGGACGAGATCGTCTGGGCCGGGCAGGCGGTGGCAATCGTGTGCGCCGAGTCGGTCGACATCGCCGACGATGCTCTCGACCTGATCGAGGTGGAATATGAACCGCTCCCCTTTGTCACCGACAGCGTCGAGGCTATGCGAAAAGATTCGGCCCCGGTCATCGGCCCGGAAACAGGCATTCCGGTGGGCTACCAGGGGCCGCAGGAAGAAGGACCGAACGTCCTGGGCAGTTACAAGCTTACGGTGGGCGACGTCAAGGCGGCTTTCGCCGAGGCGGACGTTATTGTCGAAGGCACCTACAATAATGACAAAAAGTCGGCCTCGCAGATCGAAAAGAACAGCGTCATTGTCGAATACAATCATCAGGACGACGGCGTGACCATCTATTCCAACTGCTGCGGCGCGCACGGTGTCGTCAAAACGAAGATTTGCACCATGTTCCCGCAACTGCCGGAGTCAAAGGTGCGGGTCATCCAGCCGTTCCAGGGCGGCAGTTTCGGCAATCGGCTGTTTCCAACCATCGAGCCGATGGCCGTCCTCATGTCCCTGCGGACAAAACGGAACATCTCCTATGTTCTCAGCCGCAAAGAGATGTACACCTCTTCGCCGTCCAATTGGCCCGCCTGGACCCACGTCAAGCTTGGCGCAAAAAAGGACGGCACCATAGTCGCCGAAGAATTCAAGACGGTCGAGCACACCGGCGCCTCGATGAACAATGTCTACGACGGCCGCCTTTCCGGGTCGGGACTGGTCTGCGTCTACGACGTTCCCAATGTTTTCCTGGACGGGTATGCCGTCGCCACCAACACCATGCCGTGCGCGCCCTATCGCGGCCTGGGCTGCCCCGAATCCGAATGGGCCATGGAGAACATCATCGATGTACTCGCCGAGAAGTTGGGGATGGACCCGGTCGAGCTGCGTCTGAAAAACCTCGTCAGGGTCGGCGAACACAATCCCTACGGCGAAAAGCTGACCAGTTGCAGCGTCGCCTCGCTTCTGAAGATCGTCGCGGACGAGATCAAGTTTCACGAGCCGTGCGAGCAGCGGCCCGGACCGTGGCGGCGCGGGCGAGGCGTCGCCATCGGCGGCAAGCAAAATACCCCGCTCGGCCGGTCGGAGGCGGATGTCCTGGTCCACAGCGACGGCAGCATCGAATTGTTGCTCAGCGTCGACGAACAGGGGATGGGGGTGCAAACCACCCTGCAGCAAATGGCCGCCACCGAATTCCAGGTACCGATCGAGACGATCAAAATTACCCGCAACGACACCGGCCGGACGCCCTTCGACAATTTTGGCGCATCCAGCCGCACCACCTACACCGCCGGCAACGCCGTCCTCATCGCCTGCGCCGATGCGATCGAGCAGCTCAAGGAAGCGGCCGGCCGCAAGCTCGGCGTCGCCGCCAGGCAGGTCACAATCAAACACGGAAAAGCCTATATTGTCGGTTCCCATATCGAGGAAATCTCCATCGCCGACCTCTTCGAGCCGTTCTCCTTTTTTGCCCAACAGAACTGGGGGCTCCAGAAAGGCACGCCGGTTCGAGGCCGCGGCGTCTATTGCCCCGCTCCCGCCGTGCCCTGGTCCGGACCCGGCCATGAGGACGGCCGCACCCCGCGCATGTGGAACTGGTACCAATACAGCGCCACCGGCGTCGAGGTAGAGGTCAATGTGGAGACGGGCCAGATCCGCATCCTCCGCATCGTCGGCACCGCCGATACGGGAAATCCCATCAATCCGAAGTTAGTCGAAGGCCAGATCGACGGCGGGGTCGTCATGGCTGTGGGCTTCTCCGTTTTTGACGGCCACATGTACGACGAAAACGGCGTCCTGATGAACCCGAATTTTGTGGATTACCGCGTCCCCACCGTGCTGGAAACGCCGTTGTCTAAGCATTTCAAGCGGGCCATTTGTCCGGACCCCCTTTCCGACGGACCGTACAAGGCCAAAGGCATGGCCGAATCCATCACCATTCCCGTCGGGCCGGCCATCGCCATAGCCGTCAACAGGGCGGTCGGCATCAGGCCCACGGTCATGCCGATGACTGCGGAACGAATTCTCAAACTGATAAAGGAAAAGGAGGCGGGATTATGAGAACGGCGGAAGCGGTGACCATCAACATATCCTTCACAGTCAATGGCTCGCCCTACACCATCGATATTGAACCGTATAAAACCGTTCTCGAAGTGCTCAGGGACGACTTGCGGCTGACCGGAACCAAACAGGGGTGCGAGGACGGCAATTGCGGCGCCTGTACCATCATCATGAACGGAAAAGCCGTCAAATGTTGTTCCATCCTCATCGGCCAGGCGCGCGACGCGAAAATCCTCACTATCGAAGGGCTCGAGGGAGAGGACGGGCTGCATCCCCTCCAGCAGGCCTTTATCGACCATTTCGCGATTCAATGCGGCTTCTGTACGCCAGGCATGATCATGATGGCAAAAGCGGTCCTGGATGAAAACCCGCATGCCACCGAAGAGGATATCCGTGAAGCCATGCACGGCAATCTGTGCCGGTGCACCGGGTATGTCAAGATCATCGAAGCCGTCGAGGCGGCCCGTGACCACATTCTGGCGGGGAGGTAAGGCTATGCGATTCGACTATTTCTTCGAACCCACTTCGGCTGACGAATGCACGCAGTTGTTGAACGAGTACGGCCCCGATGCCAAACCGCTTGCCGGCGGCACCGACCTGGTCGTCAAGATGCGAAACCGCCTGCTCAAGCCCAAGGTGCTTGTCAGCCTCAATCAAATGCCCGAACTGGGACGCGTGTACAAATACGACGACGGCATAAAAATCGGCGCCATGGCCAGGCTGATGGATGTGTCCAGATCGCCGCTGCTGACCGGTCCATGGGAGGTGGTGAAACGCGGCGCCGGCCACGTGTCCAGCACCCAGGTGCGGAATATCGCCACCATCGGCGGCAATACCTGCAACGCCTCGCCCAGCGCCGACACCATTCCCGGCATGATGGTTTTGGACGCCGTCGCCACCATACGCGGGCCACAGGGCGAACGAGAGATGCCTCTCGAGCATTTCTTCAAAGGACCCGGCCTCACCGCCCTCGAGCGCGGCGAATTTCTTCAGGGCTTTACCATCAGGAACTTCCCGAATGGCAATGGCGCCGCCTATAAGAAATACGCCATTCGCGGCGACACCGATATCGCAATAATCGGCGTCGCCGCCCGGCTGCAGGTCGACGCGGACAACGTGATTACCGATGCACGCCTGGTCGTGGGAGCGGTGGCCCCGGTCCCGCTCCGCATACCGGACGTGGAAAAACTTCTTATCGGGCAGGCGCTGACGGACGAACTCGCCGTCAGCGTCGGTGAAGCGGCGGGAGAATGGATCAAGCCGATCTCCGATGCCCGCGCCACCGCGGGATACCGCAGGGAAATGGTCCGGGTCTGGACGAAGCATGTGCTCAAAGAAGCATACGGCAAGGCTGTGCAAAAATAGAAAGAAGTCCGTTATGGAACAGATTACCCCGAATGTCTGGAGCGAAACGAAGATTCGCGGCTGCAACCCCAGTATCGTTTTCACGAGCGAAGGCGCGGTTTTTATCGACAACGCCCAGTGGCTGACCACGCTGCTTGAGATGATCCGCTTCGCCGAAAGCCGCGGCCCTATCAAATACCTCATCAATACCGAGCCGCATATCGACCATATCTTCGGCAATCACTGGTTCGCCGATAAATGCCCGGTCGTCGGCCACGAGAAAATGGAGGACGCCTTTTTTCTCGTGCCAGGCACCATGGACGGTTATGACTACAGCGTGGACGTGTTGACCCGGCAGGATCCGGAAGGGCTGAAACATATGCCTTCGCGCGAACAGTACATACGCAACACGCCGCAAATCACTTTCAGCCAAAACATGACCCTCAAGGTAGGCGGGCATACCTTCCACCTGTACCATACCCCTGGTCACGCCGATTCCCAGATAGCGGTGCACGTGCCGGAAGAGCGCGTCGTGTTTGTCGGCGACACCGTGTTTTCCGGCTGTCAAACCTGGCTGCACTCCGCCAATATCGACGAACTCATCACCTCGCTGAAGTTCATCCATTCCCTGGACGTAGACAGGATAGTCCCCGGCCACGGGCCGATAGTGGGCAAGGCCTATATCCAGGAACAGTTGGCCTTCATATACGAATGGCTGGCCGCGGTCGGCCGGGCCATGGCTGAAGGAAAAACCGTCGAGGAATGCATCGCCTCTGTCAGCTTTGCCGACCGGTTCCCGGTGGATATCGGTCAGGACGAGATGATGGAATATATCCAGCGCACCAACGTCGTCAAATGCTTCAATTATCTGGCCGGAAAAACGGGCGCGTAGAAAGACAATTCGACGGCGTCGTATCGTAGAAAACACGAGAGGAGCATGCCAGCCATGAAACTGGACGGAATAAACCATATCACCATTATTGGCACAGGCATGATCGGCGCGAGCATGGCCGCCCTGTTCACCGGCAACGGCTATTCCGTCACCATGCTTGCCATCGACGAACAGCAAGGCGAGGCTGGCAAAAAACGCTACGACGAATGCTTTTGCGATCTCGTCGCCAAGGGATTGGTCACGGAAAAGCAGCATGCCGCCTGCGCCAGGCTCCTTGGCATAACGCAAAATTACGAGGATGTGGCTGACACCGATTTCATCTTTGAAAGCGTCTTCGAACGCATTGATGTCAAACATTCCGTCTATAGGTGTATCGAACGGCATTGCCACAACTACCAGGCCCTGGCCTCGTCGACATCCGCGCTTTCCGCCGATGATCTGGCCGAAGGCCTGACGAAAGACAAGGCGAAATTGGTTGGCGCCCATCCCTGGAACCCGCCGCACCTGGTTCCCTCCATCGAGCTGGTCGGCAGCCGCCACAGCAGCCCACAGGCCATCCGGGTCGCGTACGATGTTCTCGAATCGGTCGGGCGAAAAGTCGTGGTGATGAAAAAACCGGCGCCCGGTTTTATCGGCAACCGGCTCCAGCATGCCCTCTATCGCGAGGCGGTACACATGATAGAGCAGGGCATAGCCAGTCCCGAAGACATCGACAAAACCCTCACATACAGTTTTATTCCGCGCTATACCTCTATCGGCCTGTTCGAGCATTTTGATTACGCCGGCCTCGATATGATTGTCAGTATTCACGACTATCTGTATCCGGACCTGTGCAACGCCACGGCGGCACAGGATTATATCCGTTCACGCCTGGAAGCCGGCGATCTTGGTCAGAAGACGGGCAAGGGCGTGTACGACTGGAGGAGCGTGGATATGGACGATTTTCGCAAGCGTGCGGCACAACCCTATCTCCAGTTTTTCAATTGGAGCCTCCCCGAGGGCGAGTAGAGTCTTTATGGCTCACATTCCACGCACTGTTGAACCAGAAAAAGGAACCTCATACATGGAAAACAATGCCTATTTGAAATGGCTGACTCAGGATACGCCGACTGTCTGGTGGAATGATTCCGCCATACTCGCTGAACAGGAACAGGCCTACGCCAACGGTGCGACCGGTATGACGACCAACCCGGTTCTGGTAAACGGTGCTCTCGCCGGCGACAGAGACATGTGGAAGGAAAAAACGTCAGGATTGGACAAGACGCTGACGGGAGACGCAAAGGCTCTCGCGGCGATCCATTCCGTCACCGGTTTTTACGCCCGCAAATCCATGCCGATATTTATTAAGGGGAATGTCGGAGAAGGATATGTCTGCGCCCAGGTGAATCCGAATTTCCATGGGAATAGCGAATACATGGTCGAGCAGGCCAAGGTCCTGGCCTCCTGGTCGCCAAACATCGTCGTCAAGCTGCCCGCGACCGCAGCAGGTATACGCGCATTTGAACAGTGCGTCGCGCTGGGTCTGAACGTAGCTAGCGGCTTCGGTGAGTTTTACCGTGCCACAGGTCCTTGCTGTGGCGGAAGCCAGGGAGAGAGGCAAGAAAACGGCGGAGAGAAATGGCGTAAAACCGGGTCTGTCACTTGCCGTTATAATGGTGGGCAGGCTGGACGATTATCTTCGCGACGTGGCAAAAGACAGTGCGCTGTCAATTCCGGAAAGCGCCATAATTCAAGCCGGGACCGCCTGCATGAAAAGAGCGTACAGGATTTTCCAAAGCAGGGGGTACGACACGTTCCTTATGCCGGCGGGCTGCCGTGGCGCTTACCATGTCACCAGCCTTGCCGGCGCCACCCTGATTATGTCAATCGGCCCGTCCATTCAAAAAGCGCTGGCCAAAGAAACGGGCCCGTTCATTCAGCAGATAGATGAAGACGTGCCACAGGACGTCCTGGACCGCCTCCTCACCATAGAGGAATTCCGCCGGGCCTATGAACCCGATGGCATGGTTCCGGAAGAATTTGTGACATATGGGGCGACCAATCGCACGTTGACGCAGTTTATCGAATGCGGCTGGAAACCTATCGAAGCCTACCGATTTGCGTGAAACAAGAGCCTGGACGTAATATCGGCACTTGGTAATGAGCAGGTATTCTCCCTGGCATTCCAGGGCAAGAGCGGCAAACTATTTCGATGCATTGTTGGAAATAGCGAACGAGCATAAAAAAACCGTAACCCCAAGGGATTACGGCAGGTTCAAAAATGGTGGGGAGAGAAGGATCCAAATTATCGCATAACCACTGTATAGGCAAAGAGTCAATGGAATTCGGATGAACCACAGGGACAAACAAGCTCGCTTGTCGGCAGGCTTTGCCCGCCCTTGCCAGATACCGCGTACTCCGATAGGTACGGCTCAACCAAGGCCCACTGCACCTTCGTAGACTTCGACACCAATGCGATATTCAGGCTTATCCATGGTCGCCCCTCCGATGGCCTATGGATAAGCATATGAAGCGCAAGACGATAATTCAACTTATATCATATGAAGTTATGAAACAGCTTCTATTCTAATGACAATCTCCCGTCCACAGAATCTAGTCTTCGAGGTTATCCTTGGTAATGATTTTTATGGGAAGTATTTGGTTTGAGTCGACCGCGTATCCTTTGAGGTGGAAAAGTGCCGAAGCGATGGCTATATAGGCCTGGCTCTTTTCGTTTTGGTTGCCGGTCGCATAAATCTCACCGCTCCTGATGGCTTCGGCGACGTATTCGTCGATATCGAATGTGATGCACGTAATATCGTTCCGGCCGGCGGCGCGCAGGGCTTCGAGCGCACCCAATCCCATGTCGTTGGTCAACGTGAGGACACCATCGATGTCATCGTAGGTCTGGAGCCAGTTCTCCATAACGGTCATACCCTTGGCCCTCTCCCAGTCACCAGGCTGACTATCGATGAGTGTGATTCCCGGGAATGTGGCAAAACCGTCCTTGGCGCCAGCGACACGTTCCTCCGAGGTGGAATTGCCTGCTCGCCCTTCCATGAGGAGTACGTTACCCTTTCCGCCCAGATTCTCGCACAACGCTATGGCGAGGCTGTAGCCAACGTCGTAATTCTCGACACCAACAAAAGAGAGGATGGTGCCGCCAGCCGACTTGGTATTGGGGGTTATGACCGGAATGTTCGCCGCGTTGGCCTTGCGAATGGCAGGCACGATGCCCACCGAGTCGCACGGTGTAATGACTATGGCGTCGACCTTGTTTGTGATGGACTGTTCAACCAGTTGGATTTGTTCATCGGTGTTATACGGTGTTTGCGGCGCGAGAATATCGACGGAGATTTCGTCAAAGTCTTCGTTGCACTGCTCGGCTCCTTCCATCATGCTGAGGAAAAAGGGTGATTGCAGGCTCTTGACAATAAAAGCGATCTTGTATGTCTTGTCCTCGGCAGCGGCGCATACGGACAGAATCAGGGACAAGAATAATACCATGGTACAGGTCGCAAGGTTCTTAGAGTGTGTCGTCACAATATTTTCAGCCAACGACAGACACACCGAATATAAAT
>JAJQBO010000132.1 GCA_021203245.1 Planctomycetaceae bacterium | reverse complement strand
CACCGCCGGGGTGACGTGTGGAGGTGGCGATGCGGTCTATTTTGGGATATTCCGTAAACCTCTTCGGAGGAAAACGGAGGAACCGCGCATTCGTCCGCTTGTCCATGTTTAGCCTTTTCACAGCGCAACCTATAGCTATTTCATCACTGTGCCGTCATTCTTCCCCACCCGTCACCCCGGCGGGAAAAACGGCCGCTGCACCGAGAACGGGAAGTTGTGCCGGGGCAGGCGGGCTCCACCTGGACGGCAGTGCACCCTGAATGGAATTGGAGCAGATGGGCATTCGCCCTTGCCCCGGCACAACCACACGCGTGCGCGCTGGTCCACGCTGCACCGCCGGGGTGACGTGTGGAGGTGGCGATGCGGACTTTTTGGAGAACTTCCGCTGGACGCCTTTGTGGGAAGAGATCAGGGTCATGCGTCAGTCGCAGCGCAGCGTGCCGATGACCTCCTTCACGGTGGTGTCGTGGTTGCGGAGCCAGGCGTCGAGGTCGTCGACGAGACGGGAACAGATGCCTGGCTCGACAAAGTTCATCGCCCCCACCTGGACGGCGCACGCCCCGGCCATGAGATAGGCAAGGACCTGCTCGACCCCGTGCACGCCGCCGGCTGCGACAATCGGCACGGTTACCGCCGCGCGCACCTGCCAGACAAGGCGCAGGACCATCGGATGCACCGCCGGCCCCGACAGGCCGCCCGTAATGTTGGAGAGGATCGGCCTGCGCCTTTCCACATCAACCGCCATGCCGAGGAAGGTGTTGGCCACCACCAGGGCGTCCGCGCCCTCGGCCTCGGCCGCCACCGCGACAGGGACGATGTCCGTGACGTTGGGGGTGAGTTTGACCCACATCGGCTTGTCGCCGGCGGCGCGCCGGAGTTGCCGCACCAGCGCGCCGGCGACGGCGGGGTCGGTGCCGAAGGTGATGCCGCCCTCCTTGACGTTGGGGCAGGAAATGTTTATCTCCAGCGCGTCGACCGGCGCGTCGGAAAGCCGTTCGACCAGGGCGAGGTAGTCTACGTCGCATTTGCCCGCGACGTTGACGACCACCTTTTTCGCCTGACCGCGCAGGGGCGGGAGCAGGTGTTCGAGAAAATACTCGACGCCATCGTTCTGCAGGCCGATGGCGTTGAGCATGCCGGACGGGGTCTCGGCGACGCGCGGCGGCGGATTGCCCCGGGTGGGGCCGAAGGTCACGGATTTCGTCACCACCGCGCCCAGGCGGCCGATATCGTAGAAGTCGGCATATTCCTTGCCGCTTCCGAAAGTGCCCGAGGCAGGCATGATGGGATTGTCGAGTACCAGCGCGCCCACGCGCGTCCGCAACCGCTCCGTCGCCATAGATTTTTCCCTTGCTGTGGATTCCTTCCACAGTGTCTGCATCGGCGCGGAAATTTCAAGAGGGAAGGCGCGGCCAGGAGGCGCAACTTGCGTCCGAGGCCGATAATACGTACAATTGGCGGAATCGATTCCCTCTTTTGCTACAGGAGACACGCGTGGCCTATTCGACCTCGAGGCGCGGAAAGTTGCTCCTCGCCGTCCTCATACCGGTGGTGCTGGTCCTCCTCGCCTTCCTCTTCGTCACCTTCGGCAATCCGCAATGGCACCCCAGTCTCTATGCCTACCAGGCGCGCCACAGCGACAACGGCTTTATCGATCCCCCCGGTTCGTACACCGGAGAATGGCACAACTGGGATCACGAGGGCCGGCTGATGTCGACCTTTTCCTACCGGAACGGCCAGAAGGACGGACCATATATAACCTACACCGTTGCGGGATCGGTTCTGTCCGAAGGGCAGTACCGCAACGGCGAGCTGGACGGCGTGCAGAAGGTCTACCAGGACGGCGGAGCCAGGACCGAAATCCCCTACCGCGACGGCAAGCGGGACGGCATGGAACGGACCTGGTACGCCGACGGCCAGGTCGCGGTGGAAGCGCCTTGGGTGGACGGCGAACAGGACGGTCCGGTCAACTTTTACTACGAGAACGGCTCAATCCAGTCCACCATTCCCTTTTATCGCGGCAAGCGCGAAGGGGTGATGAAGACCTTTTTTGAGAACGGGGCGCTCCAGGGCGACGAGAACTACCGTGATGACGTCAAAAACGGCACGACGGCGTTCTGGCATCCGGACGGCACGCCCGACATGGCGTTCAACTATCGCGACGACAAGATGGACGGCGTCCAGGTGTGGTACCACCCCAACGGGCAGAAGGCGCGGGAAATCACCATGACGCTGGGTGTGCCTGACGGCCGGTGGCAGGAATGGGACGAAAACGGCACCCTGATCGCCGACGAGCTGTACGAGATGAGCGAACTCAAAAAACCGGCCGGCAAGACGGGCGCTGCCGCAGACAACGCCGAAAATTCTGATGACGGCGCGAGCGACGACGGGACCGGGGTTGAAGAGGATTAGCGACGTATGGTACGCCAATACGTCACCGGCGGGAAACGCCTGCTGCTGTGGCTCTCTAAGCCATGTTTTTTGCTGTGGCATAGGGAAAACTGACCGAAGACCCCTCACCCCAAACCCTTGTCCCCCTCCGGGGGCGAGGGGGCATGGTTTTGGCAAAGTCAGCGGAATGATTTCCGGACCCCGCTTTGCTTTCATGTCGCCGTACCTGTCGGATGTTACTTGACGAGATACCGGCGGACAGCGTCGCCGGCTTCGCTGGTGGACGCGGTGCCGCCCTGTTCGACCGGTTTCGGCAGATCCGACGTCAGATACGAGTGGACCGCCTTGTCGACCGCCGCCGCGGCTTCACCTTCGCCCAGGTGACGAAGCAGAAGCGCGCCCGAAAGAATCGCCGCCAGCGGCGTCGCCTTGCCGGTGCCGGCGATGTCGGGAGCGGAACCGTGGACCGGCTCGAACATGGACAGGCCGTCGCCGATATTGCCCGCCGCAGCCAGACCGAGACCGCCGGCCAGCGCCGACAGCAGATCGCTGACGATATCGCCGAACAGGTTCGGGCACAGCACCACGCCCCACCCGGTGGGACGGCGCGGCATCAGGTAACACATCGCGTCGACGTTGACGAATGTAAACTCCAGGTCGCCGTAACCGGCCGCGACCTCGCGGACAACCATGCCCCAAAAACCGTAGAGATGGGGAACGGCGTTCGCCTTGGACACGACGGTAACACCCTTCTCGCCCCGCGAGCGTGTGAGTTCGGCGGCGTATTTCGTCACCCGTTCGACCCCGCCGCGCGTCATCATGCCGAGAGTGAAGGCGCTCTCCATGCCGTCCGGCAGGGTGACGTCGACCCCTCCCGTAAGCGTATAGCGCCCGCGCGAGGCGGCGATGTCCTGGTGGTAGCTTCCCCGGCCCGAGCCGCCGACCCCCATATACATGTCTTCTGTGTTTTCGCGCACGATGACGGCGTCAATCGCCTGGCCGTCCGGGAGCGGCACCGGCAGCGGCACGCCCGGAAACGACAGGGCGGGGCGGAGGTTGATATACTGGTCGAAGTGGAAGCGGAGGGTGAGAAGAATCTCGTGTTCGAGCGGCCCGGGGGGAACGCGCGGATCGCCGATTGCGCCGAGGAGCAGGGCGTCGTGGCCGGCAAGCTCGTCCAGGCTGCCGCCGGGAAGGCCGACGCGGTGCTTGAGGTAGTACTCGGCCCCAAAGGGATATTCCTGCCAGGTCAGGGCAAAGCCGAATGCGTCCCCGGCGGCGTCCAGGATTTTCCGCGCTTCCCTGGTGACCTCCGGGCCAATGCCGTCGCCGGGAATGGTTGCGATGCTGTAGGTTTTCATGATGCCCCTCGAAGCGAACGTGGCCGCCGGATGCGGCGGCATGGGAGAAAAACCGTGGCACCCCGCGCCGGGGTGCCACGCGGCGGGGGTGATTGTGGAGAGAAGGAGAAACGAGTCCAGTCGAAAACCCGCGACCTATGGGTCAGTCTTCGTCATAGATCTTGATGGTCATGTACTTCTTGCCCCACTGACGCGCCTCGTAGTGATACGTCATGCGCACGTCGATGTGGACGATGCCGTCGCGGCGCCAGTGACGGCGCATGGCGCCGCCCGTGTCGTCGATAACAGACTGGCCGTACCCGGGAACATAGACGCGCGTCCCGTAGTCGAGGTAGATGGGGTCGGCGGCAAGGCCGGGAACCCAGGCGCTTTTTCCAATAGAGGTGATGCCGGGGGACTGGGTGCCGCAGCATTTCGCGCAAGGGCAATAGGCGGTGACGAGGGCCATTTCCTCCCTGTACCAGCCGTGTTCGTCGAAGTTGAGTTTATTGAAATTGGCGGCACGCGCGTGCGGCGACCGGGCGGCGTGTTCCTGTTCAAGCCGATCCAGCACCGGGTCTGCGTTGTGAGGGACAAAGAACTGCAGCGGCTCGGGCTTAAAGGCGGGGTCGAAGCGGTGCGCCGCCACGGCGGGCGCGGCCGTCAGGGACGGCTGGGCGACCGTGGGCAGAACGCTGCGACGCGACGAGAGAAGCTGCGAATTGTCCGCCACCGCTCCGGCTAGGAGCGTGGGGTGGTAGTTATTCGATCCATAGTCGGTGACGGCGGTGATGAGCAAAAAGCAGAACACGGCCGTAACCGAGAGGAAGAATGTGTAGAGGCGCCAGCGCATTCACGTTATCCTTGTAAGAGCATATTCCGCTAGCAAAGGTCGGACGCGAGCGGGACCGTCGCCTGAAAAAGCGGCGACGACAATTCGCGAGGCAATGGCTCTCAACAACGCGCCTGCCCACGTTTGCCAGCGGGATAGGCTCTCAGACTCATGGACCGGTGCGGATATCAAATGACCGCCACTGGTCCGCCCACCCCGTTTACGGTCGGCAACGACCGCGTGGAGGCAGCCCCATGTCCAAACGTCCGATAATCCCCTAAACCCGTTCATTGCGGAAAGTTCGTTCCGATAACCATAATTCTAATGGAGAGCCGTCAAATTCAATATTTTTTTACGCTGGTTTTCGGCCAAAGTTGGTGTGAGATATCGGGTTAGACAAGGGACGGATCATGTATCCGACGTTTGCGGCGCTTTTGTGGCGGGTTGGGAAGCGGGGTGATTTCGCGGCAGTTAGGGCATTACGGAGCCCATAACGGGGCACACCAAAACTCCCGGAAAGGCACCACCCCGGGTTTGTCGAGAGAACGTGTTGATCGTTAAAAATCGCGCTTTCAACAAACGCGCACCCTCCAGTGATTGACTTCGGGCGCGGAGGCTATGCGCTTGCACAAACGCGGGTTACTTGTCTGACCGACCAACCGGCCGGAAGGTGGTGATCGGGGTCCGATTTTTCACCCCGGCCAATTTATTAATGGCTCGAAACAGGCGGGTGCAGGATCTGGCCGGGACGGCGTTGGACAGGTGGAGGCGCACCCGATGGATGCGTAGTGTGGCTGTTTATTTTGAGACATGTTGGGTTACAGGCAACAGGGGCGGCGCGCGCCGCGCCACCCCTGTCGGGAGTATCATTCGTTTTTTTGGCGTCTTTTTTTTCGGCGCGGTATCCTTTTTGTGAAGGTTTTTTGTCCAGATACTCGCGCTAGACGAACCTGGCGACCTGGTCCAGCGGTTTGCGCGCCTTTTTACGCGTTTCCGGCTTGGCCGGATAGCCGATACCGATGAGCGCACCGTATTGCTTTTCCTCCGGGATACCCAGCACCTTCCCTAGCTTGCTCCTGTCGTAGACGCCGAACTGGCAGGTGCCGAGGCCCTGGGACTCGGCTTCGAGGCAGAAGTAGGCGGCGGCTGCGCCGAGATCGCCCTTGGCGAAATACTGGCTGTCCACCAGCGCCGCGAGGGCGGGCATGAGGGTGGCGTGCTCCTCCAGAATAACCACAAACGCCTTCGCCTGCATGGCATAGGGGTTCATGCCAAGCTACTGGACGCATTCGCCGACCTGTTTGACCGTGTCCGGGCTTTCGACCACGACAAAGCTCCAGGGCTGGGCGTTGCAGCCCGACGGCGCGTTCCGTGCCGCTTCCACGCACTGGACAGGCTTGTCGTGTTCCACCGGCCGGTCGGCGAATTCGCGGCAGGTTTGGCGGCGAAGGCAGAGATCCATAAAGTCGCTCATTTGTTTCTCCTTGGTTCCAATGACACCATGTCAATTTCGGAAAATGCGTACACATGACTGCCGCCCGACTCCTCCGCGACTTTGACGCCGCTTGTGTCGATCGAGAGGATGGTGCGGATGACCATGGGGGCGTTTTTCAGGCGGATGATGCAGCGCTGGCCGATGAAGGTGGCGGGATCGGGTATCGTCATGAGGACTCCTTCCAAAAGGGCGGTTCGGTTATGGGGGCGGCCCTGGCGCCTCCCGGCCGCTGTCCCGCTTCTCGAACAACGCGGTGACGCGCGTCGTCAGGTCGTCGAATTCCTGGACAAAGCCCGGCAATTCCCGCCTGCACCGTTCCGCCTCGCCGGTCGTCGCCGCAGCCTCCAACGAAGCGGCCGCGTCCACCAGACCGATTGCGCCGAGGTTGGCAAGCGCTCCCTTGACGGCGTGCACTTCCACCCTGAAGGCGGGGAGATTGCCGTCGCCAAGGAGTTTTTCCAGCTTGGGCGGCGTGGTCCGCCGCATTTCGCCGAGTATCGACAAGACCTCGCAATAGAGTTCGGCGTCGTTTCCCACCCGGCTCAACCCTTCGTCCACGTCGAGACCGGGAATGTCCCTGGCGCGGCGGATAATCGACGTCGCCGACTCGCCTGATCCGATTGTATTCCTGGAGGCCTTTTCGTCGAGGGTGGAACCGAAAGTCGCGTTGATGCGGATATGGGTGTCGGCGCGATGCACCCGGGTGACGCCCGAATGCTTGTGCCGCGGCATCCAGTGCGTCAAGATGGATTGAAGCGCCTGCTTGACGATGGGTTTGGAGAGGAAATCGTTCATGCCGGCCTCGATAAACATCTGGCGCGACCCGATGACGGCGTTGGCCGTCAGGGCGATGATAACCTGCTTCTCCATGCCGGGCATCCGGCGGATGGCGCGGGTCGTCTCGATGCCGTCCATTTCAGGCATCATGTGATCCATGAAAATGATGTCGAACTGCTCGCCGTTCGCCAGCCGTTCGAGCGCCTCGCGCCCGCTGCCCGCCTTTTCGCAGTGGATGCCGAACATGCCGATGACGCCGGCGGCGACATCGAGGTTGAGGCGGCTGTCGTCGACGATAAGGACCCGCGAGTCCGGGCTGAAACGGACCTGCACGACATCCTGCCGCGCGGCGACCTTGTCGCCGTCGCCGGGAACGGCGGGGACCCGTACCGTAAAGGTGCTGCCCACGCCGTGCTCGCTCTCGACCGTCACCGAACCGCCCATGAGTTCAAGCAGGTTGTGCGAGATGGACAAGCCGAGCCCGGTCCCCTTGATGGCGCGGTTTTTCTTGCTGTCCAGTTGCTTGAACGGCTGGAAAAGGTATTCCATTTCCTCCTCGCGGATGCCGATGCCGGTGTCGGCAATCTCGAACGACAGCCAGTCGCCGTCTCGCTCGGCGCGGACCATCACGCTGCCGCGAGAGGTGAACTTGATGGCGTTGCCGATGATGTTCAGGAGCACCTGGCGAAGGCGGATGTCGTCGCCGTGGAGGAAACGGGGGAGGTCGGGGGCCAGTTCCATGTCGAAATCGAGACGCTTGTTCTTGGCCAGGAAATAGCAGAGCGAATAGATGTTTTCCAGCATCGCCCGCAGGTCGTAATTCACCGCGACGAGCGGCAGCTTGCCGGATTCGAGCTTGCTCAGGTCGAGGATGTCGTTGATGATGCCCAGGAGGGATTCGGAGGCAAGCTTGATGTCGCGGGCGTACTTGGCCTCCCGCTCGCGCAACGGCTCGTTCAGGAGCAGTTCGGCCATGCCGAGGATGGCGTTCATGGGGGTGCGGATTTCGTGCGACATATTGGCGAAGAAACGCGCCTTCGCTTCGGAGGACTGCTCGATCTTTTCCTTTTCGAACTCGGCCGCTATCGCCTTGAGGCGGAGCTGGTGGGTCAGGGTCAGTTCGTCCAGCATCTTCTTGATGGACATTTCCAGCTGGTCGACTTCGTGGCGCGGTTCGTGGTCGCCGGAAAAGTCGTCCAGAACCACGTCCAGCTTGCCGTTGGCTATCCACTCGGCGTTGGTGGTGAGGCGGCGAATCGGCTTGACGATGTTCCGGGTGGCGAAAAAGACGCTGGCCCCGAGAAGAATCAGGCCAATGACGGCGGTGGAAACGATGAGTTCGATGGATTGTTCCGCCTCCCTGTAGAGGCCGGCCACCGGCGAATCGGTGAGGACGAACATGGCGCGATCGGCGTAGGCGAGACGCATCGGCCACAGTTGCTGCAAACTGCGGCCGCCCAGAAGCGGCGAATCGGCCTCGAAAAGGAGGTCGCGGTTGTCGTGCATGGCAGCCATGAGCCGGTCCGCCGTTTCCATGCTGTAGCCGACCTCCACGATGCGCCTGTTGACCAGGTTCGGCTGGGTGGAATAGAGGATGGTCCCGTTGCCGGCGAGAAGCAGGACCCGCTGGTTGGTAATTGCCTCCCAATCGGCAAGGAACGAAAAGGCGGACGGATAGAGGAAATCGAACCCCACCACGCCGGCGAGCGCGTCGCCCCGCTTCATCGGCACGGCGTAGCCGCCGTTGTAGACGGCGCTGCCCGTGCCGTAGTCGTAGTGGTCGAGGGTATAGAAAAAGGGCTGGCGGGTGCGTTTCGGGATATTGTACCACGGCGACTGGGCCGGATCTTCGAGTGAGTCGGGAGGGATGCGCCGGAGGGCCGAAATGCTGTCCCCTTCACGGATAAACGAGATGCCGGAACGTTCGGGCCCGAGAACGCCCGGCTCGACCACCATCCAGGCGGCATAGACGTTCCGGTTCGTCTTCATCAGGGTGCGGAGGAATCCGGCGACCGTGTCCTTGTCGACCGATGATTCGTCCAGAACGGCGAGGAGGTTCTGGGCGGTGATTTCCAGCATCGTGTCCAGGGACGCGAGGGTCGACTCGGCCTGAACCGCAACCCGCTGGGCCATAATCGAGGTGCGCTGGTTGGCGAAATCGACGCTTGTCTGGTAGATGATGCCGTTGATCGTCAGGAGGACGATAAAAAACACGAACGCGAGCGGCACCATGGTGGCGAGGAGAATGCGCGTAAATATGGTCAGCCGCGGTTTCGTCATGGCATGCCCCCCGGCATGGACGCCGAGGAAATGGTTGACCACGGCGACCATGATGAGGCACAGGGTGATGACGACGAACAGCGGGTGAATCGTCCGCGCCTTCCCGGCCGCTATCCGCATGACGATGTGGCTGGCGAAGCCGGCGGTCATGCCGTTGAGGATACTGTAGGTCAGGCACATGAAGAGAATGGAAAGGCCGGCCGGGACGGCGTCGTCGATGTCCTGCCAATCAATCAGGGACACCAGGGACATGAGGTAGATGCCGGAAAGGATTAGCGCCGACGCCACCGCTTCGCCGGGAATGATGCGGAAAAAACCGATCAGCGGCAGACACAGGAGAAACAGCAGCCCGATGACCAGGGCGGTGAGGCCGGTGCGGCCGCCTGCGGCAATCCCGGTGACGGATTCGACGTAGACGGTGGCGGTGCAGGTGCCGCACAGCGCTCCCACCACGCCGCCGACGCTGTTGCAGATGAGGGTGCGGTCCAGTTTGGACCGGCCGCCAGGCTTTGCGAAAAGGGCGAGGTCGTCGTCTGCGAACACTTCGTGGCCGCGCAGCCTGCCGGTGCCGACGACGGAGGAGATGGAATCGAGGATATCCGTCAGGGCGAGGACCAGGAACATGACGCAGGCAAGGGCGATGCGGCCGGGATCGGCGAGGATGCTGGTCATGCCGGGGGTGGTGAAAAACGCGAACGAGACCTCCCGTATCTCGGCGATGGTGGAGAGATCGAACATGCGCATTTCCGCCATATTGGTCACGCCCAGCGGAATGCCGATAAAGGTGGCGGTGAAGATGCCGAAAAGAAACGCGCCATAGCTGTCGCCGCTTCTCCGTTCAAGCCCGAGGAGAAAGACGGTGACGCCCAATCCAATCAATGCGACGAGGTGGGAGGCGGTGAACACCTCGACCATGGAGGGCATGGTCGATGCATCCAGATGGACGGTTCCGTCTGCACCGACGGCATAGCTGCCCGGCTTTGCCAAAAAGGCGACAAGCCCCGCATTCTCGATGCCGACATACGAAATGAACAGCCCGATGCCGACCGAGGTGGCGTATTTGAGGTGATCGGGGATGCAGATGACGATGGACTTCCGGGCCGGGCTCATGATGATAACCATGTGGGCCAGCCCCGCCAAAAAGGTGATGGCAAGGGCCTCGCGCCAATGAAATCCGAGATTGAGACAGATAGTGACGCTAAAGAATGTGTTTAGCCCCATCCCCGGCGCGACGGCGAACGGGGTATTTGCGTACAGGGCCATGAACAGGGTGCAGAGCGCGGCGGTAACGGCGGTTGCCACGAACACACCCGCGTGCGGCATGCCGGTTTCGCGTAAAATTGCAGGATTGACCGACAAGATATAGGAAACGGTCAAGAAGGTGGTGAGCCCGGAGACAAGCTCGGCGGAAACGGTGGTGCGGTGCAGGCCCAACTCGAATCGGTCGCGCATGGCAGTCCCCGGATTGTCCAGATTTATACGATAGGCTACCAGGAGCGAAAAGTTTTGTCAACGTGAAGGCGGCGGGGAAACGGTCGGGCGTCACTGCCGCAATTATCCGGCCGCTCTGGTGACACACTGTTCTAACGCATTGCTTTCGCCCTGCCGTTATGGGATAATCGTCCCGACTATTTCGAGGAGTCGATTCATGGACGCTTTCAGCGCTATCTGTATGCAAATTCTCCGGAGCGAGGTGGTTCCGGCGCTTGGCTGCACCGAACCGGTGGCGGTGGCATTGGCGGCCGCCCTCGCGGCGCGGGACCTGGGCGGCGAACCGGAACGCATCGATGTGCTTGTCTCCGGCAACCTGTTCAAGAACGGCATGGGCGTGATGGTGCCGGGGACGGGCAGGGCGGGGCTGGACATCGCAGCCGCCGCCGGCGCGCTGGGAGGCGATCCCGACCTTGGCCTGGAAGTGCTCCGGCCCATAACCCCCGACATCGCCGCCCGCGCCGCCAGGATGCTGGACGAGAACCGGGTCACGGTCGGCCTGGCCGACAGCCCGAAAACCCTCTATGCCGAGGCGTCTCTGCGCAGGGGCGGCGACGTCGGTAACGTCCGCATAATGGTGTAAAATTAAAATGAGCCAGAGGCTCAGCCTCC
>JAJQBO010000218.1 GCA_021203245.1 Planctomycetaceae bacterium | reverse complement strand
CCCGGCCGAACCGCCCGTTTCCCGCGCTGGTGGAGGTCCGCACGCCGGGGTGACGAAGTGGGGGAATGCGGCGTGTGGCGTGTGGCGCGGCCACCTCCCTGTGCCGCAGCGGAGAGGCTGGGACAATCACCCTCACCCAGGCCCTTTCTTTCAAAGGGAGAGGGAGAGGGTGCGCAAAAAAATGGGCCGGCGACACCGGTCGCCGGCCCCCACGTAGTCGCAAGAATTTCGGGACATGGATCCTTGGAAACGTTCCACTACCAAGACGAACCACAGAAATATGATCAATCAACTGCACAAACCGCTGTACTTGAACCACGTACTCGACGAAGGGGGGCCAAAGTGCTGCATCCGACAACTTCAAACTCAACAACAGGCCGGCGTCCGTTCGTCGTACCTCTCGCCGGTCATGGCCGGCTAGCGCGTCTCTGGTACCCGGGGAGCGACGACCGCCGCTGTGGAAATCCCGAGGCCTGAGGCAGCTTGTCGCTGCGAACCTGAAACCACAACTCTCCCGAAACCTTGCCGACTTCGCATCTGGTAAAACAATACCCAGGAGGAGAAAACGACTTGGCATGGGCGGGTAGCTTGGATTACAGCATTGGGTCGTGTCCGGAACAGGTTGTCGTCCGCCACACGAAGCCACACCCGCATCTTCGACGATTAGCTAGGGAAAATACCGCAGTGCCGGGTATACCCACCAGCGAAAAGTGCCCGTCTGATTTACCTCCTGTCGATCGGGAGCCTAGTAACACGTACCCTGCGTCGCCGAACCTGGGGAGCCAGATGCCACCTAGTTTGTTTCACTCTTCGTCTTCTGCCTAAGTCATACTACCTCACATTTTCAGTTAGTCAAGCGACCAAGTCATAAAAATTTTAGGTCGCTCAAACATCATAACCTCCACAAATACAACCTGTTATAATCGAGAAAGAAGAACCGATAGTTTCTTGCCATTTTTTTCTTGCGTTTCTCAATTCCTTCATTCGAAGACAATATTTTTCCTCTTGCCCACTATCTTTCCACAATGAAGGAGTTCCTCCACACAGAGACCCACTCACGCCGGCCCGCAATTCCGCATCGCAATCCGCCCTGCTCCAATGACGAAAAATTCCACGCCAGGCACCACCCGCCGCAGCTCGGCCGCAAGGGGCCGGAGCACCAATTCCTCAGAAAAACCGTGGCCGACCGTGATCACGTCGATGCCGGAGTCATTCAGCGTCTCGACCTCGTGGTGACCCAATTCGCCCGTTATGACGACGTCGCACCGCCCCGCCGACAGCACATCCACCGGCGCGCCCGCGCCGGCCCATACCGCGCACCAGCGGACCCTGCGCCTGCCCTTGCCCGAGTACTGGGTCATGGTCGAGCCGGTCGCGGCAGCCACACGCGCTGCCAGCGCCTCCAGCGTTTCGGTCGACGGCAACGCGCCCCACCGGCCCAGGCCGTAGGTCTGGACCCGGTTCTTCAGGTCGTAAATATCGTACGCGACCTCTTCGTAGGGATGCGCCGCCAGCATCGCCCTGACGACCCGGTCGCGGTGGCGCGCCTCCACCACAGTCTCCAGTTTAAACTCCTCCGCCTCCTCGAACCCGCCCGGCGTGCCCAAATACGGCGACGTGTCCGGGCCGGCACGGAACGTGCCGATACCGGCGGCGCGGAAGCTGCAGCCGCTGTAGTTGCCGATCGCGCCCGCACCTGCGTCGTCCAGCGCCCTGCGGACGGCCTCGACATGGGTCTTCGGCACATAGACGGCCAATTTCACCGCCCGCTCCACCGCCGTCTCCACCAGAAATCCGTGCACGTCCAGCCCCACCGCCGTCGCGAGACAATCGTTGGTGCCGCCCGGCGCGATATCCAGGTTGGTGTGGGCGGAATAGACGGCGATGTTTGCCGTAACCATGGCGACGGCGCGCCGCCCGTTCGGGTCGTGCGGGCTGACGCTGGCGCAGCCGCGGTAAAAGCGCGGATGGTGCGTGACGACCATTTCAGCCCCTTTTTTCCCCGCCGCTTCGATCGCGCCCAGGGTGGCGTCGACGGCCAGGCCGACCCTGGCGACAGGCACGGTCCGCACCCCGGAATGCAGCCCGATGCGCGGCCGATCGTCCGGCAGGGCGAGGCTGGGCGGGGCGAAGGCTTCGAGGGCGTCGATAACAGTCTGCACGGTTGGCATGGACTTCCTCCGGTCGGGAATTGACTTTACAAAGTGGGCGAGTTTATTACAATTTTAGAGCGTTTTATAGTCACGGTGAACCTTTTCCTGCGCTTTCGGTTTATCCCAGAACAACCGAAAACGCAGGGTGGAATCAATCACTATTCTCAAGCGCTCGCATAGTTTTGCCGCGCTGCCGCGGGTTGGACGGAAACGCGCCGCCCCGCGGGCATCCTTATTTACCACATGCCCATAGGCATTGACAGGAGAAAGTATGACCGATCCCGAAATCAAGCAGGCGGTTCTGGACATTATCCAGGACATCGCCGGCCTCGACGACATGCCGGAAATCAAGGGCGACGTGGCGCTCCGGGACCAGATCGAACTGGATTCGATGGATTTCCTCGATATCGTCATGGAACTCAGGAAACGCCACAAAATCGAGGTGCCGGAAGCCGACTATCCCAAGCTCGCCACCCTCGACTCGACCGTCCAGTACATCAAGGAACACCAGAAGGCCTAGCCATGTACGACGCGGTACTTATTGGAGCCGGACCGTCAGGCCTCGCCGCCGCGGCCCGGCTCAGTCATTTCGGCGTGCGCGTGTGTTTGCTTGAAGCCCATACGCGCCTGGGCGGCCTCAGTTCGTGGCACCATGTCAAGGGGCGGGAAGTCTCGTCCGGCCTGCACGCCTTCACGAATTACGTCCCCGGCGGCCGATCCGGGCCGCTCGGGAAACTGTTCCGCCAGCTTCGCCTCCGCCCGGACGACCTCGACCTCCGCCCGCAATCCGGCTCCAGCATCCGCTTTCCGTCGGCCAGCCTTGCCTTCACGAACGATACCGGCGTCATCCGCGACGAGGTGGCGGCGAAATTCCCCGCCTGCATCGACGGCTTCGACCGCCTGCGCCAGCGCATCAGCGAGACAGACGAAGGCGAACTGACGCTCGAGCAGTCGTCGGCGCGGGCGGTTATGGACGAATACATCCGCGATCCCCTGCTCCGCGATATGCTGTTCTGCCCGGTGATGTTTTACGGCAACCCCGGCGGCTTTGCATCGACCCGCGCTCCGGAAAGCGACCAGCCGGACATGGACTGGCTGCTCTTCTGCGTGGTGTGGAAATGCATCTTCGAATCCGGGTTCGCCTACCCGGCCTGCGGCATGCGCCCCCTGTGGCAGGAATTGGCCTCGCGCGTCACCGACAACGGCGGCGTCATCCGCCTCGGCGCGCCGGTCGAACGGCTGGTGGCGAAGAACGGCCGGGTCGTCGCGGCGCGGCTCGCTTCGGGCGAAGAGGTCGAAGGGCACCGCTTCTTCTCGTCGGCCGGCGGGCCGGAGACAGACGCCCTCCTGGAAGAAGCGTCCATAGGCCGCGACCTCGCGCCGGGCGAAATCAGCATTGCCGAAGGCATCCGCATCCTCGACGGCGCCGCCCGGGACGACGGCCTCCGGGACACCTGCGTGTTCTACTCCCTCCACGACCGGTTCCGCTTCGCCCGCCCCGACGGGTTGGTCGAGGCCGGGAGCGGCGTCCTCTGCGCGCCCGGGAACTACGAAGGCGTGGGCGAACCCATCCTGAAGGTCTCGCAACTGGCCAATTACCCCGCCTGGGCCGCACTGGACCCGGCCGCGTACGCCGACGCGAAAAAACGCGCCGGCGCGGGCATGGCGGAGGCGCTCGCCAAGCTGGGCGTCACGGTCCCGGCGTCGGACAGGCGCTTCGGCGGATTCGACGATCTCTTCACCCCGGTGACGCTGCGGCGCTATACCCGCCACGCCGAAGGCGCGCTGTACGGCAGTCCGTTCAAGACCCGGACCGGCGTTACCGCCTTCGACAACCTGTTCCTCATGGGCGCGGACCAGGGCTTCCACGGCATTGTCGGCGCGATGCTGTCCGGCGTCGCCATGGCGAACCTGCACTGCCTGGCGAAATGGAGCGCGTCATGACGCCGCCGCACCTGCCCCCGTTGTGGCTCCGCTGGCTGGCGGTGCTGCCGCTGACCGTCCTGTTCGCCGCCGCCCTCGGCTCTTTTTCCATTCCCGGCCATGTGCTCCTGGGCGCGCTGGGGGCCGGCATCGTGGTGGCGATCCGCTGGCACGCGCCGACGGTGCCGCGGCCGATGTTCGGCTTTGCCCAGGCGATAATCGGCTGCCTGGTGGCGGCGTCGTTCGACATCGCGGCGGTCAACGAAGTCTACGACCACGGCCTCCTCTTTGTCGCCATGGTGCTGTCCGTCTTCCTCATCTGCGCCGCCATGGGAATACTGCTGGCGCGGAAGCGCATCCTGCCCGGCACGACCGCCATCTGGGGGACGTCGCCCGGTGCGGCCTCGATCATGACCATTATGTCAGGGGACTTCGGCGCGGATTCGCGGCTGGTGGCCTTGATGCAGTATCTGCGCGTCATCATGGTGACCTTCGCCGCCATCGGCATTGCCAGCCTGCACGGCCACGACGCGGCCCTGCCGCAAAGCACGGTCGTCGCCTTGCAGCCGTTCAACTGGACCGGCTTTATCGAGGCGATGGCCTTGTGCCTGCTCGGCACGGCGGTGGGCGTGTTCTTTAAATGGCACTCCGGCCCGATACTGTTCCCGCTCATTGTCGGGTCGGTCTGCAAGCTCGGGCTGGGGATGGATATCGCGGTGCCGTGGTGGCTCCTTCTCGTCGCCAACCTGATCATCGGCTGAGGGATCGGCTTCCGCTTTACCCTAAAGGTGCTGATGGACGGGCTGCACGCCCTGCCGAGCATTATCGTGACGTTTCTCGGGATGATTATTCTCTGCGGCGCGGTCGGGGTGGGGTTGGGCTACCTGGCCGGCATCGACCCGCTGACCGCCTACCTCGCCACCAGCCCGGGCGGTATGGACGTCATCACGCTGATCGCGGTGTCGGTGGGCGGCAACGCGCCCCTCATCATGGCAGTGCAGTTGGCGCGGTTTCTGGTGGCCTTGCTGACCGGGCCGCGCCTCGCGGCGATTGTCGCGAAGCGGATGCGGCGGGAGGGGTGAGGCAGTAGAAAAAGACGTCTTCCTCCCCCACACGTCACCCCGGCGTCATCACGTTCATCAGCGGTGGAGCGGGCGGAGGTCCGCACGCCGGGGTGACGATGGGGGGAATGGGATGCCGAGGTTAGACCGTCCCTTCCGCGACCGCTTTTTTCTGGGCGACGAGGATTTTTTTATGCCTGCCGACGCCATGTCCAGCATGGTGTCCATGTCGGCGCGGGAGAACGGCTTTCCTTCGGCAGAGCCCTGCACTTCGACAAGCGCGCCCTTGGCGTTCATGACGATATTCATATCCACCTCGGCCCGGTGATCGAGATCGTAGTCGAGATCGAGAACCGGCTTGCCGTCGATAATGCCGACGCTCACCGCGCCGACCGGGCCCACCACCGGATTCGCCGCAATGACCCCTTCTTCGCGAAGCTTGTGGATAGCCAGGACCAACGCCACCATGCCGCCGTTGATGGCCGCCGTGCGGGTGCCGCCGTCGGCCTGGAGGACGTCGCAGTCCACCGTGATCATCACTTCGCCCAGCTTCTCGAGATCGACGCCGGCGCGGAGCGACCTGCCGATAAGCCGGGAAATCTCCAGCGCCCGCGAGTTCTGCTTGCGGCTGCTGCGGGTCGAGGTCGCCCGGGGCAGCATGGCGTACTCCGCCGTCACCCAGCCCTTGCCGTTGCCGCACATCCACTCGGGCACGCGTTTCTCCACCGACGCGGTACACATGACCCGCGTCTCGCCCATCGAAATCAAGCACGACCCTTCGGCGTGGAGGTTGACGTCGGTGGTGATGTACAGTGGTCTGAGGGAGGTGGGTTTGCGTGGCATTGCGATTTTCCTTTTTCGATTGAACAATGAACAATGAACAATTAACAAAGCCCCAAGCGGCCCGCCAATCTGCGGTTTAATTGTTCATTGTTCATTGTTCATTGTTCATTATAAGCTCCCCAGCCGCGAGCAGAGTTCCTTTTCGTAGCGGAGCGCCTTGTCGTAGTCGGGATAGGTGGATTCCATGAGTTTAAACAGGCTGCCGTGGATGTCGCGGCGGCCGTCGGCGCGTTCGCCGATGCCGAGGACCTCGTGCAGCATTTCGTGGAAGAGGACGAACTCGACGAAATAACCGGGAATATCCGGGTTGTCGAGTTTGCGGTTCATGATGACGACGTTCCGCTCGGGATCATAACAGGCGAAACGGATGGAGCGGCGCGACCGCTTGGAACTGCGCCGGCCCCACATGACGGTGGCGGTGGAGCGCCCGCCCAGGTAGGTCTGGTTGAGGTTGCGGGCATAAGCGGCGATGTCGTGGTGGCTCGAGCGGGTGCGGTCGGGCGGGACGGCCCGGCGCGGCTGATCGTCGCAGCCGTCCTTGAAACGTTCGTCGATGAAGCGGCGCAGGGCGGCGCGGTCCGTCTCCCTCCCGTTCAGGAGGCAGACGATGTCGTCAAGCACCTCCGGGTCGCTGTCGAGGAAAATGCGCTGCAGCCGCACTTCGACCAGCGCGCCGCGCCGTCGGGCCGAAACCATGCGGCGGCGGTTGTTGGTGAGAAACAACTGCACCCGCCGCCCGGAGCGGCGCGACAGCTCCTCCTGCAGGCCGGGCGGATCGAATCTCACTTCGCCCCTTCCGTCTCGCTCGCGATTCGTTCCTGGGCCATTTCGCGCAGGATGAATTTCTGAATCTTGCCGCTGGCGGTCAACGGGTACTCGTTCACCATCCACACGTATTGCGGCACCTTGAACGGCGCGATCTTGGCGCGGGCGAAGTCCTGCACGTCCTCGGGGGTGACGTCGGCGTCGGGCTCAAGCATTACAAACGCCGCCACCGCCTCGCCGAATTTGGCGTCCGGCACGCCCACCACCTGCACGTCGCGGACGCCCGGCATGGTGTAGATGAATTCCTCCAGCTCGCGGGGATAGACGTTTTCGCCGCCCCGGATGATCATGTCCTTCAGCCTGCCGGTGATGCGGTAGTAGCCGTCGGCGTCGACCGTCCCCAGGTCGCCCGAGTGCATGAAACCGTCGGCGTCGATGGCCTTGGCCGTCTCCTCCGGCATCTTGTAATAGCCTTTCATGACGTTGTAGCCGCGGCAGCAGATTTCGCCCGGCTCGTCGATGCCGACCTCCTCCCCGGTCTCGGGATGCGCCAGCTTGACGTCGCAATGCGGCATTTTCGCGCCGATGGTGGCGACTTTCCGCTCAATCGTGTCGTCGGCCGAGGTCATGGTGATGGCGGGGCTGCACTCGGTCAGACCGTAGGTGATGGTGATTTCCTTCATGTTCATGAGATTCATCGCCTTTTCCATCCACTCCATGGGACAGGGCGATCCGGCCATGATGCCGGTGCGGAGACTCGACAGGTCGAACTTGTCGAACAGGGGGTGGGTCATCTCGGCGATGAACATGGTCGGCACGCCGTAGAGGGCGGTGCCTTTCTCCTTTTCGACAGCCGCCAGCGCTTCGAGCGGATCAAACTGTTCGAGAATCACCGCCGTCGCGCCGTGGGTGAAGATGGCCATGATGCCCAGGGTGATGCCGAAGCAGTGGAACAGCGGCACCGGCAGAACGACGCGGTCCTTTTCGGTCAGGCGCTGGCGTTCGCCGATATAATAGCCGTTGTTCAGGATGTTCCGGTGGGTGAGCATGACGCCCTTCGGAAAGCCGGTCGTGCCGGAGGTGTACTGCATGTTCACCATGTCGCGGTTCGAAATAAGCTTCATGTTCTGTTTGAGCCGGTCGTCCGACATGTGCGAGCCGAGGGTGATGAGTTCGTTGGTCGAATACATGCCCCGGTGCTTTTCCGGCCCCATGTAGATGACCGACTTGAGGACGGGGAACTTGTCCGTCTTGACCCGGCGGGTGAAGGACGAGGTCTCGCGAATCTCCGGCGCGATTTCGTAGAGAATGTCGAGGTACGAATAATTGCCGCCCTTGTAGCCGTCGACGAGGGCAAGCGCCTTCATGTCGGACTGGCGCACGACATACTCGAGTTCGTGGCTTTTGTAATAGGTGTTGATGGTCACCGGCACCGCGCCCAGCTTGGCGGTCGCGTAGAAATAGGTGAGCCAGTCCGGAATGTTTCGGGACCATATGCCGACGTGATCGCCACGGTCGATGCCTATTTCCAACAACCCCTTGGCGAGGTTGTCGACCCGCTCGTTGAACTGCCGGTAGGAGAAGCGCAGATCGCGGTCCGGATAGACGATGAAGTCGCGGTCGGGATCGCGTTCCACCTGGCGCTCGAGAAAGTCGCCCAGGGTGAGTTCGGTGAAAATAGCGTCGTCGGACATAATCTCTCTCCTGTCTGTGCCTACAGACCGGCGGCGGGCAGGCGGCCGGAACGGGTGCGTAGATTCGGGTTGTCCGGCTCGATGAGGTGCGCGGTGAGGACGGTGGCGATTTCCGGCGGGATCGGCTTGGACTTCTGCGTCCGGTAGTCGAAATGCACCAGCACCGTCTCGCCCTTGGCGCAGAGGCGGTTGTCCTGGCGGGCTTCCTGGTAGACGGTGAGGGACGAGCGGCCGAACTTTTTGATATAGGTCAGGATGTCGACATCGGCGTCCCAGCGCATCTGGGCGATATAGTCGACGGAAATCCGCGCGAGGATAAGGGGCCACGTTTCGAGGTCAAGGCTGGGATGGAAGACCTTGAACAGCGGAATCCGCCCTTCCTCGAACCAGACCGGCAACCGGCAATTATTGATGTGGCGCAGGGGATCGGCGTCGCCGAATCCGGGGGTAATGACGGTTTTCCATGCTTTGGCCATGCGGCGTTATTCCTCTCCGATCTGGTCTCCATGGAGACCGCCTATTTACCACTCTCTCCGTATCATGATATGAATATGGGGGCGCGGGTCAACGCACCACGGCGGCGACGGCCTTGCGGGCGGCGTCGGTCGTTTCCTCCAGCCCGATCAGCTCGCCTATGCCCAGGAGGGCGATGGTGTCGGCGATGTCGGGTTTGGCGGCGGCGGCGGCCAGCTTGCCGGACCGTGCCTTGAGGACGGCGGCGAGGTTGAGCATCGCGCCCAGGCCGTCGGAACTGACGCTGTCGACGCCGGAGAAATCGAGGACAACGCCGAGGATGCCCGACTCGAGCAGTTTGCCGAATTCGTCCTCCATTGCGTCGAACGCCCCGTCGTCCATCTCGCCCGCGAGGCGCACGACGGCGATATTGTTGGTCAGGGTCTGGCTGGTAAGGGTGAATTCCGCCATTACAGCACCTTGAAGGTGACGATGGTGGTGTCGTCGCGCATTTCGGCCGCGCCCCGGTGCCGGTCGAGATCGGCCATGAGCGCGCCGACAAAGTCGTGGCTGTCGAGATCCCGGTGGCGGCGCAGGAATTCGCGCAGGCGGCGGTCGGAATACTCCTCGTTGGCCGGGTTGACGCACTCGACCACGCCGTCGGTGTAGAGAAGCACCCGGTCGCCCGTGGATATGCTGACCCGCTGTTCGCGAATCGACCGCTGGAAGATGGGGCCGCTGTCGAAGCCGAGGGCGATGCCGCCGGGGTTGAGCAGTTCCACCGATCCGTCGGCGCGGGCGATAAGGAGCGGGGTATGGCCGGCCGAGGCGCACAGCATGGTGCGGCCAAGCGGGTCGAGGATGACATAATAGGCGGTGACGAACATCCCCTTGGGAATATCGACCGAGAGGATGGCGTTGACGCGGCTTAACGTCTCGGCCGCCGATGCGCTCCCCGGCGCGACAAACCGCAGGATGGCGCGGGTGGTGGACATGACGAGGGCGGCGGGGATGGATTTACCCGACGCGTCGGCGACGGCGATGCCGACGTGCCTGTCGTCGACAGGGAGGAAATCGTAGTAATCGCCGCCGATCTCCTTGGTGGGACGGTAGGCGGTATACATGTCGAGCCCGCGCACGCGCGGGGTCTGCGCCGGCAGGAGATTGTTCTGAATTTCCCGGGCGATGGCGAGGTCGGACTCAAGCCGGCTCGTCTCTTTTTCATTGAGGCGGGCGATGCGGAGCCGTTCCGCCATGGCGTTGAACGACTGGGCGAGCAGACCGAGTTCGTCGCCCTCCCGCGTGGGGGCGCGGCGGGAATAATCGCCGTCGGCGATGGCCTGCATGTCGATAATCATCTGCCGCATGGGCCGGGTGACCTGGCGGGCCGAATACCAGCACGTCACCGCCATGAGGACGAGGAGAATTATGCCCAAACACACCAGGAGCATGAGGACCGAAGCTTGATCGGCCTGGTGGCGGTGGGTGCGCATGATGACAATCGCCGAGCCGATGATGCGCTCGGTATCGTGGTAGTCCATGATGCGGGCAATGCCCCTGACGATGGGCTCGCCTTCGAGGTGGTCGATATAGTCGACAGTGATGCGCGCGCCGCCGATTTCCAGGAAATCCCCGGGCGGCGCAACGCTCTTTACCGCGAGGGGGTCGAGACGGAAGCTCTGTTTTCTCGCCGTGGCGAGCGGGGTGCTGTCGGCGTTCAGGATATAGACGGCGACTATTTCCGAATCGGCGCGGGGCGAATTCATGTACCGGCTGAGCGGGGCGAGAATGGTCGACTCCCCGGCCTTGTCGAGGATGGAGGACGGCGCGTATTCGTCCAACTGGAAGCCGGTGGCTTTGACCCAATCGTTCGGATTGACAAACCCGTGCATGACCAGCCAGTGCTCGCCCGTCCTCCACTCGGCCCGCTGGAGGTATTCGGGGTTGGCTTTGAGAAAGACGTCGCGGTGGGTGATGAGAAGCCTCCCGGTGAGGGCGGTGGAATAGGCGAGATTGGAGGCGTCGGCCAGGAGATCGTGCAGGAGAATGGAGGCAATCCGGTCGCACATAATCAGGGTGGTGAGGAGAAAACCGACAAGCAGGGCGATGAGAATGGGCATGGCCAGGCGGGTGACCAGGCCGCCACGGATGGTGCGGCCATGGACGCGGATGGAACTGGGCGCTTTTCGGAACGCGTCGGAAGAACTGCGCTGGTACTTGTCGGATTCGGAGGAAAGGGCGGAGGAGGAACGAAAGTGGGTGCTCTCGCCGGCGCCCTTCGGCCCGTCGGGAGTCGCCAGCTGATCCGGCAAACCTGGATAATCCGTCAAAGCCGATGCCCATTCAGGCAGCGGCTTGGGCGTTTTGTCCTCTGGACGCGGCATTCGCCATGCCTTTCGACCGAGCCGCCGCCCGGGGGCTCCTGCCCCTTAG
>JAJQBO010000198.1 GCA_021203245.1 Planctomycetaceae bacterium | reverse complement strand
GTTTTAATTGCCTAAGTCATTATTTGATAAGATAAAAAAAGGCCAAACATGAGAAGCCAGACCAATTCGGTCTGGCTATAGCGTTTTAAATTGAATGTGAACCTTCTCCTGCGCTTTTCCGAGAGGAATCAATCTCTATTTACAAAAAGCGCTCGACGATTCCGTGATGCTTCAGTGAGAGGCTACGTGGATCAGGCTGGCTCAAGGATGGTCTGTCCATAGAAAACGCGCTTGTCCAGCTCCCCTTCCTTCTTCGACAGGAGCATGGCGGTAAAGACGTCTGCGTCCACGTTCAGGATGGTCCGCAGCATGCCGACAAACCAATCCACGCTGGCAAAAAGCGCGATGCTTTCCAGGGGGAGGCCCATGGCGGGGATGACGATGGACAGCGAGACCAGGCCTGCGCCCGGCACGACGGCGTTTGCCATCGAAGACATCGTGGCCAGGACGATAATGTAGACGATTTGGCCGGGGCCGTACTGTACGCCGTAGATTTGCGAGATGGTGATAATGGTTATCGCCATGTGCATGGCTGCGCCGTTGCAGTTCAGGGACATGCCGAGGGGCAGAACGAATTGGCACAGCCGTCTGCTTATGCCAATCTTTTCCTCCGAATCACGCAGTGTGGTCGGCAGGGTGACGGCGGACGAGGTGGTGGCGAGCGCCATCATCGAGATGCCGGACACGTTCCTGACGAGGCGCGGAAAGCTGACGCCGCAGCGGATGCTGACCAGGACCAGCCAGGCGATAAGAAAAATCAGCGTTGCCATCCCGTAGACGGCCAGGTATTTCGCCAGCGGGATGATTATGCCAATCCCCAACTTGCCGACGGTGGAAGCCAGCAGCGCGCAGATGCCGAGGGGCGCGATTTTCATGATGCCGGAGACAAGCTTGATGATGGTCTTGTTGAACAGGGTGACCAGATCTAGGAAGCGGCGGTCCTCCTGCTTCGCCGCCACTGCGCCGGCGGCAATGCCGAAGAGGATGCCGAAAAGGATGACGTGGACGATGGTGCCTTGGGCCATGGAACCGAGGATGTTGGGCGAGATGAAGCCGAGAATGGTGTCGGTGACGGACATGACTGTTGCGGAAACGACTTCGGAACCCGCCATGTCGCCCAGCATCGTTCCCGAGCCCGGTTGGAAGACGGTTCCCATAAGGACGCCCCAACTGGCGGCGCACAGGGACGAGGTGATGAAGATAGTGAAGGTTTTAATCCCGAGCCTGCCCAGTGAGCGCGGATTGATGCTGCCTACCGCTTCGACCACATGACCCAGGACCAGCAGGACGATGTTCATCTGGATGAGCCGGAGAAAGATGTCACCGACCAGGCGCACCGATTGCATCCGTTCACCGAAGACAATCCCCAGAATGACGCCCAGCACCGTGGCGACGAGAATCTGCGCAGTCATACTCATTTTCTTCATGCCAACTCCTCCTCCACAATCCGATTGACGGGAGATCTCGGGACGTGGGCAATAAGCCCTCTGGCAGTGGTTTTTACGAGGGCGCGTGAAAACCGCCGCCACGATTGTCTCATGGCGGCGGTCGGGAAGTTAGGCGACGGCGCTTTGCTGCTTGAGGGTGTCCTTGAACACAAACAGGATTGTCACCAGGCCAATAAGCAGGAGGCCTCCGGAGAGGTAGAAGGCCGAAGCCAGCGATCCGGTGGTATCGGACAGGAAGCCGGCGATATACGGTGCGACGATGGAGGACGACATGCCGACGAAATTATAGACGCTGAAGATGGTGCCTCGGTTGCCGGATGCGGCGTTGTCGGCCACCGATGCGACCAGGATGGGGTCGAGCGCCAGCTTGCCGGTCAGGCCGTATATCACCAAACATGTGATCATGAGGCTGTATTGCTCGAAATACACGCAGCCCATAATCGAGAACAGGGCCAGCACCACCAACAGGACGATAAACAGCTTGCGGCGGCGGAGTTTGTCCGACATGCGGCTGAAGATGAGCGCGCCGGGAATCGAGGTCCACGCCACCAGCGAGGAAACAAAGCCGACCTGGCCCGCGGCGATGTTGCGTTCATTCTGCAGGTAGTAGGGCAGCCATGTCTGGATGACGAAAAAGCCGAACAGGGAGCAGAATACCATGACGTAAATGGCGATGATGTTGCGGCTCAACTTCGGCTTTGCCGCCGGGACGGCCTGGCCGCTCGCGTCGACTGCGGGTTGCGGTTCGGCGGCGCGGGGCGGTTCTTTGATGATGAACTGGAAAAGCAGCCCGATGATAACGGTGGGAATCGCGAAGGCGTAGAAGCTGTAGCGCCAGTTCAGCCCGAGCGTGTTGATGATGAAGCCTGCCCCGATAAGGCCGAGCGAGATGCCGAAGGCCATGCCGCTGTTGATGATGGCGCTCCCGAAGCCGCGGTGCTTCAGCGGAATCGCGGCCGACGACAGGGCGTATTGCGGTCCGTAATACGTGCCCTGACCGATGCCCACCAGCGCGCGCATCAGGATGAGGACGGCGAAGGAGGTCGCGAGGCCGGTCAGGCCGGTAAAGACGCCAAAGAGGAGAAAACCGATAATCAGCATGCGCTTTAGGCTGAACTTGTCGCCCAGCATGCCGCTGGGAATTTGCGCAAAGGTATAGGTAAAGAAGAAGACGCTGTTCACCAGGCCGAGTTGCGACTGGGTAAGGCCGAATTCCTGCTGGATGGAATTCATCGACGCGCTCAGGATGTTCCGGGTCGCGTAGATGAAAATCCAGCCAAGAAAGAACAGGGCGACCGCCTTGGTCCAATAGGGAATCCCGGCTTCCTGCTCCTTGAGGTTTGCTGCGTGATCGTTTGCTGACATGGGACTCCTCCTATTTGACGTATTGATCCGCAAAGGCGCGGAGCGCTTCGGTCATCACTTCCATGGGCGGGTTGACGATGCCGGCGTCGACCTGGCCGATGCCCGGTTCCTTGTGGGCCACGCCGGTGTTGATGACGGGCAGAATGCCGGTGGCGACGACCTTGCGGACGTCGATGCCGGTGGCGACGCCGGCGAAGTCCATGTTCGGCATGGCGAGGGCGGGGTTCTGGCCCACGGTGATTTCGCCCATGTTCCGGGTGTAGCGCTGCGCGTCGGCAAGGCCGCCCGCGCCGACGAAGCGGACCACGGCCGGGGCCGAACCCATGGCAAAGCCGCCGATGCCGATGCATTCGACGATGGCGGAATCGCCCATGTCGGGGTTGGCGTCTTTTTCGCTGAAGCCGGGGAAATACAGCGCCTGCGGGTTGAGGCAGGGCGCTTCGAACCACTGCTGGCCGAGGCCGGAGACGTTGACGCCGAAGTTGACGCCGTTGCGGCTCATGCAGGTGACGACGGTGGAGTAGGGCACGTCGCGGCAGGGATCCATAATCGCCTTGCTGGCGGCCATCGCGAGGTTAAGGAAGAACTGTTCGTTGCCGCTGGCGATAAAGTTGATGATCTTCGTGCCTTCGTCGCTGGTGCGGACGACTTCGTAGAGAGAGCCGGCGATAGCCTTGTAGAACATCAGGCTGGCCGCGACGTTGCGCTGGTGCATTTCGTCGCCCATGGCCAGGGATTGGGCGATGATGTTCTTGAGGTTGACGCCGCCCACGGCCTGGATGGCCTTGTCCAGCGCCGGCGCAAGCACCTTTTCCAGCCAGTGCAGGCGCTCGATGACTTCCGGCCCGTTTGCACCGAAGCGCATCACCTTGCCGATGCCTTCGTTGATGGTGCAGAAGGACAGGTTGCCGAAGGTTTCGTTTTCGACGACAAACACCGGCATCGAGTAGGAAATGATGCCTGTCATGGGGCCGACGGCCCTCTTGGCGTGGTTGGGGCCGTACTGGATTTTCCCAGACGCCATCATCGCCGCCGCTTCCTCGTCCGTTTTCGCCAGTCCCTCGTAGCGAATCGCGCCAATGAACGCACCCTTCATCGGGCCGCACATGTCTTCCCATTTGATGGGCGGGCCGGCGTGGAGGATAGTGGTCTTGGTCATGCCTTCGATGACCTGGTTCGCGGGCTGGACCCGCCTGAGGGTGGGCTGGCCGTTGACGATCCGGTCGAAGACTTCCTTGTTGGCCTTGTCGATAAGGGACTGGCCCTTTTCATCGATGCAGGCGGTGTCGAGTTTAAACAGCGTTCCGACCAGGTCGGTGTCGCCCTCGGCCGGCGGGGTCCAATCGATGCGGACAAAGGGGGTCTCGGTGTCGATAAAGGCTTGGTCAAAGGCATCAACGCCGACGGCGGCGACCCGCAATGGTTGCTGCGACATCATTCTCTCCTTAAAGCTCTCTATGATTTCGATAAATTCAGTCAAGTATGCGTGGTGCCTTTGCCTTACGAACCGTTGGCCGCCTTGACGGCCCAGTTCGCGGCGATGGCGTTGGAGGCGAGGACGACGACGCCGGCTTTTTCCAGAATCGCCACCTGGCTGCTCCGGCTGGGCACGTCTCCTTCGGTGCCGCACACGGACGCGACGACCAGGGTGCTGCGGCTGGCGCCGCCGGACTGTTTGTCCGCCTTTTCCATGGCCTGGACGACCAGGTTCGCCTGATCCGGGTGGGTGCCGTAGCCGATGACCAGATCGATAAGGGCGACCGTCACCTTCGGGTTGCAGAGCGCGTCGACGAGCCGCTCCATTTTCAGGTCCGGAGCCATCATCGGGTGGGGGCGGCCGACGGTGAACTCGTCTTCGCCCAGGTCGAGGAAGAGATGGCCTTCGACCTTGTCCTTACCGGTGATGTGGGTAAAGCCTTTGACCTTGAGATTGGTGAACTTCTCGCCGGTGAGGCTGTTCGCCGCAATTTCGGCCGCTTCCTGGCACAAGGTGCCGCCGCCGAAAATACCGTGGAGGAACCCGGGCTTGAGGCCGGCGGGCAGCGGGTGGTCGTCGCCCTTGCCGTCGAGGGCGGCGGAGGGGTTGGCCGCCTTGGCGACCATGACGGAGAAGTCGGTAAGGTTGTCGGCCGTGCCGATGCCAGCCTTGTTTTCGGCGTCATAAGAGGATGCGCCCATGTAGTGCATAAACACCTTTTTGCCAAGGTTCTTGCAGCGGTCGAGGATTTTGGCGCGGGTGGCGTCTCCCGGGGGCTTGCCGAGGATGGCGATCATGGTGGTTTTGTCGTCCGTGGCCAGGCGCTCAAGGGCGGTGAGGGTGGTGATGCCGCCGATGTCGTCCTTCAGGTCGCGGCCGCCGGTGCCGTAGGCCTGGGTGATGCCGACGCCGAGGCGGTCCAGGAGGCAGGTCACTTCCTGCAGGCCGGTGCCGGACGCGCCGATGACGCCGACGGAACCGCTGCGCACCCGGTTGGCGAAAGCCAGGGGGGTGCCGGCGATGATGGCGGTGCCGCAGTCGGGGCCCATGACCAGGAGGCCTTTTCGCGACGCCATTGTCTTGAGCGCGAGTTCATCGGCGATGGAGATGTTGTCGCTATAGAGCATGACGTCCATGTTGTCGGTGACGGCGCGGGCGGCTTCATAGCGGGCATAGTCGCCGGCGACGGAGATGATGGCGGTGTTGAGGTCGGCGTCGGCCGTCTTGGCTGCGTCGATGGTACGGGGGGCGGCGTTGCCGCAGGCGTCGTCCTGCTTTTTCGCCGGCGCTTCATTGAGCATGTCCAAAACGGCCTGGGCGGCGGCTTCCAGTTTGTCGTCCTCGGCCCGTACGGCGATGACGAGATCGTTCGGATTCGCATCCCTGATTTCCGGGGTCATTAAACCGGACGCCTCGAAGAGTTCCTTGTTCCGGGTAGTGCCCATCATGGCGGAGACGGTGTCCGCGCCCCCTCGCTCCTTGGCCTGGCTCGAGAGCTTCATTAGGAAGACCGAGTCACGGTAACTGTTCGGCAAGATGATGGTTTTTGTTTTCATGGCGTCCTCGTTTTCATGAAGTTATGAAAGATGCGCAATCCAGTACGCGTATTCGAATTTGAAGCATCACGGAACAGGCGGAGAGTGGGCGGCAGGCCGCCGAATGGCTCATGGAGTCGGGTTGCGAGAGTCGCGCTTTCGAAAAGAAGGAAATACAAGAATAGTGCCAAACGTGAAAAAATTCCGGATCAAGACTGGCTAGGGCGTTTTGCCAGCCCAAAGTCCCGCCCTCTCCCTCTCGTATTTGAGGGAGGGCGTCTCTCCTGTCGCGTATGGCATATGGAGATGGACGCGGCAAGAGAGCCGCGAAAATGAGACGAGCCGGCATCGCCGGCTCCGGAAAAGGTTCAGGGTTATTTTACGCGGAAGTGGGGCTGGGATGTGGATGGGGCGCTCCTGGGCTATGGCACTGGTGCCATAATCATGGCTGTGCGGCCATAGTCAGGACAGCCCCAACACTTTTCGTTTGCGGTGCAGCGTCTTGTAATCGATCTGCAGCAATTTGGCCGCGACCACTTTATTGCCATTGGCCTGTTTAACCGCCTGTTCGATGATCTGCCGTTCGAGATCCTGGCTATAGCGCTTGATAATGTCGGCGAGCGACTCGTTACCGAGGTCGAACTGCGGCTCTGCCGCCACAGCCGGCGTCGCCGCAGCGACCGGAGCCGCGCCGGTAATGGTGATGGGCAGGTGGCCCGGGAGGATCTGCTGGTTGTCTTCACAGGTCAAGGCGGCCTGGCGGATGACGTTCCGGAGTTCCCGGACATTCCCCGGCCAGGGGTAATCGTTCATCAGAACCATCATTGCGGCGCGGGAAATGCCGGAGCAGGACAATCCCAACTGCGCCTTGAACTCGTCGAGAAAACGGTTGGCAAGATAGGCGACATCTTCCTGGCGCTCCCGCAGGGCCGGCACCTTGACAGAAACCTCTTTCAGCCGGTGTAGGAGATCCACCCGAAACAGCCGGTTTTCCACATCCTTTTCAAGGGAACGGTTGGACGCCGCGATGATGCGGACGTTGACGCGGCGGGAGGTGGTGGTGCCAAGCTGTTGCACCTGGCGCTCTTCGATGACCCTGAGCAGCTTCTGTTGGGAGGTATAGGAGAGGTTGCACACTTCGTCCAAAAACAAGGTGCCGTTGTCCGCCGCTTCAAAAAATCCCACCTTGCTCGTCGCCGCGCCCGTGAACGCGCCCTTGGCGTGGCCGAACAATTCGCTTTCGAACAGCGTCTCGGGGATGGCGCCGCAGTCCACCGGCACGAACGACCCGCCGCGCACCTGAGACATTTCGTGTATTGCCCGCGCCACCAGTTCCTTGCCCGCGCCGCTCTCGCCTTCGATCAGAACGGTGAAGGGGGTGGGGCGATTTTCTCCAGCAGGCGCACGAGAGCGTGCACCTTGTCGCTGTTCCCCATGCGGACGAAAAGGGATGTCCGTTCCTCGAGTTTTCCCTTGAGGAGCGACAACTCGTCCTTCAGGCGTTTTTCCTCCAGTGCCTGGCTGATGGAGAGGCGGAGATCGCTGGCATTGATGGGTTTGAGCAGATAGTCGTAGATGCCCCGGCGCACCGCCTGCACCAGGACCCTGGTGTCGCGCTGCTCGGTAACGCTGATGATGGGGGTGTTCGGCAGCCGCTGCTTGACCTTTTCCGCCAGCTCGATGCCGTTCACGCCCTTCATGGTGAAATCGAGAATGACGACGTCGGGGGACTTCTGGTTGAGCGTGGCCAGGGCGTTGTGGGCGCTGTCGGCCTCGACTATCTCGAAGCCGTCGGGAGCGAGGATGGTGCTCATGGTGGCGCGGCTTTCGCCGTCCTCGTCCACAATCAGCACAACCGGTGCCCGTGCGCCCTGATCCATGCATGCTCCCTGCGCCACCGCGGCGCGTGCGCGACCCTCCAACGTGGCTGCAGTATAAACCAATCGGGCCAAAGTGGAATCTTTTTTTCCCGAAGTATGGAGCCGGAAAAATAAAAAAGCCGGACGCCGATGTTTTTGGTTTGAGTTTTGCAAGTATGATTATATTGATATATGGTATATTGTTGTCTGCTAGTCAACACGGCCACTCACAGACAGGACACCCATGCAAGAAGCGTTTCGCCCCGTGCATTCCATCGTGCTTTCCAGAGTGTATCGGGGCTCGGTATTCCTGATGAAACTTTCCGGCCGCGCCCGCGAGCAGTCCGGCGCCGACCGCGTCACCGCGCTGATGGCGACCGCCCGCAACAAGGACCTGCTGGCGCAAACGGGATTGATGACGCCGGCTATCGAAGCGGCGGGATCCGACGATCTCGTCGTCGCCATAGACGCCGATCCGGCCTTGAGCGGCGTTGCCGAAAAAACCGTCCTCGACCTTCTCGAAAAACCGGCCCGCGCCCTGCGGTCGCCTCTCGAACGGCTGGCGCCGAAATCCCTGCCCATGGCGTGCGAACGCCTGGAGGGGGCCAACCTGGCCATGATCAGCGTGGCGGGCGAATATGCCAAGTACGAGGCCGCGCAGGCTTTGTCGGCCGGTCTCGATGTGTTTCTCTACAGCGACAGCATATCCCTGGAGGAAGAGCTGGCGCTCAAACGTCTCGCCACCAGCAAGGGGCTATTACTCATGGGACCCGACTGCGGCGCCGCCGTCGTCCGCCAGACGCCGCTCGGCTTTGCCAACCGCATGCGGCAGGGTACAGTCGGCATCGTTTCGACGACCGCCACCGGTCTCCAGGAAGTCGGGTGTCTGCTCGACCGCTGCGGTCTGGGGATTAGCGCCGCCTATGGCGTCGGTGGCCGCGACCTCCTGGACGACATCGGCGGCATTTCCACCATCACGGCGCTGGATCGGTTGGCAGCCGATCCCATGACGCGGTTCATCATCGTCATCGGCACCCGGCCGGGAAGGGCGACCAGGCATATGCTGGCCGATTCCTACGCCCGCCTGGGAAAACCGGTGCTGGTCCGCTATATCGGCGTCGGCGACTACGATATCGAGGACGCCGCCGGCATCCCGCACGCCGCCACCCTGCGGGATGTGGTGGTGACGACGGCGGGCCGCATCGCTTCGGTTCTGGACATGTCGGACGTGGACCTGCCGTCTCCGGCTTCACCGGCGGCATGCGTCTCCACGCGTCCCGGCTCGATTCGCGGGATCTTCAGCGGCGGCGCATTGTGTTGCGAAGCGGCGGAAGTGTGCCGCGCGCTGTTGCCCGGACCCATTCATGCCAATGTTCCCGCAAGCGGAGTCGACGCCATTACCGGGTGCGAGCCGGTCGACGGCCATGTGTTCATCGACCTGGGGGTCGACCGCATCACCATGGGCGGGCCGCATCCGCTGCTCTACCCTGAGCGGAAGCTGGAGTGGATCGTTCGGGAACTCTGCGCCCCTGAGGTCGCCGTGATTCTGACAGACGTCATTCTCGGGTGCGCGGTCGCGCCGGACTTCGCCGCCCATCTCGTCCAGGCCATCGACCGTGCCGCAGCGCTGACGCGCGGCGGCAGCCGCGACAAACACGTGGTGGTCAGCGTGTGCGGCACCGAGGCCGACACGCCGAGCCGTTCGTCGCAGATCGACATTCTGCGCCGCTCCGGCGTGACCGTGCTCGGCAATAATGCCGAGGCGGCGCGCCATGCCGCCGTGCTGGCTCGGGGAGGACCGATTTGATGAATACCGACTTACGGGTCGTCAACCTCGGTCTGGGCGATTTTCTCACCTCCTGCCGCGAGGACGGGGTCCCGTTCGCCGATGTCGAATGGAGGCCGCCGGCGCAGGGGGATCCCGACCTTATCGATATTCTCTTCGACCTTACGGTCGGGTTCCGGGACGCGGAGGGCGAGTCTCGCATCGACGCCGCCAACCAGACCGGGCTGCGCCGCATACTCGCGGCGCAACCGGTGGTCAAGCGAATCCTTCCGGCCCGCGATCTTATTCCTGACTTCGAGGAAAACGTCATCCTCCACGCCGGGCCGCCCATCGCATGGGAGGATATGTGCGGGCCGATGCAAGGCGCTATCGTGGGAGCGGTTCTCTACGAGGGCCTGGCCGGCGATTCGGCCGAGGCCGAGCGCCTGCTCCAGCGCGGGAGCGTCGTTTGCCAGACCAACTTCAGCAGGGGGGTGGTCGCGCCCATGGCCGGCGCGGTCTCCCGTTCGATGCCGTTGTTCCTGGTGGAAAACGAGACGGCAGGCAACATCGCCTTTTCCCCCGTCAACGAGGGAATAGGGCATGCGCTTCGTTTTGGCGTCCATAATCGGCCGGTGCTGGATCGCCTGAAGTGGATAGAGGCGGTCCTCGCCCCGGCCCTGGATGCGGCGCTGGTGGATTTGGGCGGCGTGGCGCTCAAGCCGATCATGTCCCAGGCGCTGATCATGGGCGACGAAATGCATCAGCGCAACGTTGCCGCCAGCTTGGTGTTCCACCGCTCGGTGGCGCTTGCGTTATGCGACGCCGCCAGGACTATCGAAGATCTCAAACGCATCGTCTCGTTCATGACTCGCGAGAACGAGCAGTTTTTCCTCAACCTCGCCATGGCGGGGGCGAAAACAGCCATGGACTCGGCGCGGAACATACCCTACTGTACGCTCATCACCGCCATGAACCGGAACGGCGTCGACTTCGGCCTGCACCTGAGCGCCACCGGCGACCGCTGGTTCACCGCGCCTTCGCTCCTTCCCAAGGGTTTGTACTTTCCCGGATACGGCGAGGCCGACGCCAATCCGGATATGGGCGATTCCGCCATTGTCGAGAGTTACGGCATCGGCGGCATGGCTTTGGGAGCCGTTCCTTCTGTAACCAATCTCATCGGAGCCGGCAATCTTATCGAATCCCTCGAATATACCTACGACATGAACCACATCTGCATCGGGCGAAATCCCGATCTCGCCATCCCCAACTGCGATTTCGCCGGCACGCCCGCCGGCATCGACGTCCGGAGGGTGGTGGCGACAGGTATCCTGCCGCTCATCGTCTCCGGTGTGGCCCACCACCTGCCCGACATCGGCCAGGTCGGCGCGGGCATCGTCACGCCGCCCATGGAAGCGATGAACAAGGCGCTCCGCGCTTTCCACCATCTGGTGAGTCAATGATGCCGGACCGCCCCGTTCTTCGCATAGGCAGCGCCGGCGTCACCGCTGCGGCGATGGTGCAGGCCGGAGAACCGTTGACTGTGGCGGCTGTTTTCGAACGCAGTTTTTATTGCCGGGATGCGGCCGATCGCTGGCTCTGCGTGTTGCGAGACGATCTGGAGCCCGGCCCGCTCCATGCGCTTGCGGCTGACTGGCCGGCCCGGTTGGGTGACCGTGTTCTCGAAGGCCACACTTTTGCCGCCGCCGGACGGGGAGTCCTGGCAACGTCCACCTGTGTCCTCGATTTCCGCGGATATACGCCATGGCACCCGCCGCCGTTTCCGCCGCTCAGGCAGGAGCTGCTTCGGGCATCGCTGCCGAGGCTCCGTCACGCCATGCGGGAGGCGGCCCCGCCCGACACGCTGGCGGGGGTGATGGTTGGCCGCTTCCATACCGACACACAAGACGACGGCTGGCAACAGACCGTCCTGGCGGCGGTCGCCCATGGCGTCGAAAAACTGACGCGCTGGTTCGCCTCACCCGGTGGGGATTCGCTCCAGGACGCGGTAACGGCGCTGGTGGGCCTGGGACCTGGCCTGACGCCGACGGGGGATGATATCCTCGCCGGGACGGCGCTGACCTTGCATGCGGTGGGAAAAAC
>JAJQBO010000169.1 GCA_021203245.1 Planctomycetaceae bacterium | reverse complement strand
TGGAGGCTGAGCCTCTGGCTCATTTTAATTTTACACCATTATGCGGACGTTACCAGGATATTGGCGCGGTTGCCGTGAGCATGGAACATGGCGCGATGTCGATTCGGAGGAAAGAGATGGTACGACTCACCATACATAGGCCTGACAGATTGCCCGAGAGCTTCTCCTACGACGAGCCGGCGGAGATAAGCGTCGGCCGCAGTCGTACCTGCACCTACTGCATCGAGTCGGACCCTATGGTGAGCCGCCTGCACGCGGTTATCCTCATCGACCCGCCGTCGGTGCGGATAAAGGACTTGAACTCGACCAACGGACTGGCCATCAATACCGAGCGTTACGGTGCCGGCGGCACCAATCTGGCCCAACCGATTGAACTCCAGGACGGTGACGAGGTCATGGTCGGGCAGACCCGCATCGTCGTCAGCACGGTGCCGACGGCCGGCGGCATGACCGTGGCCCGCAACACCCCCGGTGGACGCATGTCGGCCGACAACAACGCCTTCCTGACCGCCCCGGCCGCGGAAACGGTCACCGCCCTGCCGCCCACCATGCCTCCCGTCGCCGGCTACAAGCTGACCCGCATCATCTCGCTCGCCTCTACAGGGTCGGTGTATCTGGGAGTGGACGAGCTGGATGGCAATCAGGTGGCTATTAAAATTTTCTCCCCCGAAATACCCTTCTCCCGCAAGACGCTGGAGGATTTTCGCCAGGAAATTGACGCTGCCCGTAGAGTAACCCATCCGAACCTGGTCCGGCTCCTGAGCGCGGGCGAACTCGAACGGGGCGGGATGTACCTGGTCATGGAATACGCCCCCGGCCAGAACCTCTCCAGCTTTGTCCGCAGCCAACCCGACGGCCGCCTGCCCCTGAAGAACGCCTACAACCTTATGCTGCAGCTTTCCAGCGCCGTGTGTTATTTCCACCGGCACGGCTTTACCCACATGGATCTCAAGCCGGCCAGCGTCATCATCCAGGACGACGACGGCCGCGAACTCGCCAAGATCACCGACCAGGGATTTTCCCGCTTCTTGGACGAGACAGGCATCCTGCCGCGCGGGTATATGGGTCACGACACCCACCGGTTGGCGTACCTGCCGCCGGAGGAGCTCCTGCCGGTCGTCGAGCCGAAGCCCACAGCCGACATCTTCAGCCTTTCGGCCGTGTTTTATCTGATGCTCACCGGCCACGTGCCCTACAACTTCGCCGAAGGCGAGGCCAACCGGATTATGGTGGAAAAGGGGCAGATCGTGCCGATTGAGGAACGGCTCCCCGGCCTGCCGGAACCGTTGGTGGTGATTGTCGAGCGCGGCCTCAGCCTCGACCCAGAGGGCCGCTATCAAACCGGCTGCGAACTCCTGGACGCCCTGGAGACGGTTCGCGTGTAATCCGGGCCCGGCCCCGAACTACCCGGCCGAATCGCCAAAATCGAGGGACAGCACCTCGGCCATTGCGTCGCGAAGGGTGGGGAGGACTTCCAGCATATCGTGCCGCACGCCGGTCAGGCCCGCCAGCGTCGCGACAGATCCCTCGGATGCGTGGATACCGCACGGGTGCATATAGGTGGTGAAGTTGGCGGTGTCTGTATTGATGTTCAGGGCGAAGCCGTGCCAGGTCACCCAGCGGCTGACAGCCACGCCCACCGCAGCCACCTTGCCGCCGCAGACCCATGCCCCGGTCAACCCTTCGCGTCTGCCGCCCTCGATGCCGTACTTCGCGAGAAAGACGATGACGCATTCCTCCAGCAGCCGGAGGTAGCGGTGCAGGCTGCGGCCATACCAGTCAAGGCGCAGGATGGGATAGACCGTCCATTGTCCGGGTCCGTGGTAGGTGACGTCCCCTCCCCGGCTCGCGGGAAAGAATTCAATCCCTTCCTCGCGCAGCTTCGCTTCGTCCACCAGCAGGTTGGAGCCGTCTCCGGACCTGCCGCAGGTGATGACGGGGCGGTGTTCGACAAACAGCACTTCGCCCGGCCTGGCGCGGTCGTTCGCCACCCGCGCCAACGATTCCCGTTGCAGGCGGATGCCGTCTTCATACCCCAGGTTCCGGAGAATGCGATACTCGGCGGGATACTTCGTCATCATATATACCGTTCTGCAAAAAGCCGTATGCCGTGGAGCATAAGGTCCTGGTCATAGACATGTTTGGCCCCGACGTACGGCGACACCGCGGCGCCCCAGCCGCCGGTCAGCACCAGGGGAAGCGGCGGTTCGCCTTTTGCCGGAATGCCGTCGGCGGCGCTGACCATCATGGCCGCCGTCGCCACCGCCGTCGGCAGGCACAGGTGCATGCCGTTGAGGAGGGCGTCGCGGGTATTGTCGCCGGGCGACACCGCATTCCAGTCAGGCAGTTCAGACGACAGATCGGGAAGCATCGCCGCCGACGCCAGCCCCGACAGCCACAGCGACGGCCCGGGGATAATGAAACCGCCCTGGAACACGCTGTCGGCGTCGACATAATCGATGGTGGCGGCGCTGCCGCATTGGGCGACCACATAGCCGCGCTTTCCTACCTCTCCCGCCATGTGCATCCTCCCGGCCGCGAACGCGGACAGCAGTCGGTCCACCCCGGTCGTCTGCGGGGTGGAGAGGTTGTGGGCCATGATGAAATCGGACGCGGACCGGATAAACGTCCGGGCGATGCACCCCCGTTCCGCCGCCGCCGCCACGGTGGCGTTGGCAGCGGGACACACCGACGCAATCCAGACGGCCCGGTAATCGGTCAGTTCGATAAGTTCAAGCAGCGCAACTTCGATTTCCTCGAGTTTGAGATCGCGGGTATGGAACGAGCGCCTGCTTTTGATGGCTGCACCGGAAAAGGCGACCATCCGCGTAAAGGTATTGCCTATGTCGACTGCAATCATGCCGTCCTCCCGTGCGGAACCGCAAGCGGGGCCGCCGATTCGGTGTATGCGTACGATGGAAACGCCGATACATTATAGGGAGGCGGGCCGTTGCCGCAACAGCATCTTGCCTTGCGGCCTGATGAAACGATAATCGTTCTTTTCCACCGCCGTCCGGACGCCGGCCGGCATTGAGACCAAGGAAGCCGCATGACCGCGACACCCCCGCCCGACGGCGCGCGCCCACGGGTGCTTATTACCGCCGGCCCAACCGCCGAAGACATCGATCCGGTGCGCTTTCTCACCAACCGCTCCAGCGGCAGGATGGGAATCGAGCTGGCCGACGCCGTCCTCCGGCACGGCGGCACGCCGCTCCTGGTGCTTGGTCCAACCCATTTGCGGCCGCCGGAAGGGGTGCTGGTCGTCCGCGTCCGGTCCGCCGAAAACATGAACGAAGCGGTCCAGACCTATTTCGCCTGGGCCGACTGCCTGGTCATGGCGGCGGCTGTGGCGGATTATACCCCGGCCGAACCCCTCGACAGCAAACTGAAGAAAGGGGAAGGCGACCTCTTCCTGCGGCTGAAGCGCACGCCGGATATCCTGGCGGGGGTGCGCGAACGGCCGGAACGGCAGGATAAGATTGTCGTCGGCTTTTCCCTGGATGTGGGTGAAAACCTCGACGAAGGCAGGCGGAAATTGCGTGAGAAAAACCTCGACCTCATCGTCGTCAATACAACTGCCTCGTTTGCGTCGGAGCGGGAGACGGCGCACCTAATCGGCCGCAATTGGGATGAACGCCTCGGCGAAATTAGCAAAGCCGACTTGGCAGAACGCATTCTTTCCTCCATGCTCGCCCAGTTCAATGGAGGCCGCGAATAGCCGCGTCCTCCACTTTTTCGATAAGGATTTTCCGTTGCACGACACTACCGCCACACCCGCCACAGCCGTCGACGAACAGCGAACCCAGGTCCGATCCACCTGGACGGTGGGATCGTTGACCATGGTCAGCAGGGTCCTCGGCTTTCTCCGTCTTGTCCTGCTGGTCCAGTTGTTCAGCCAGGTCCGCTGGGCCTCGGACGCGTTCATCTTCGCTTTTCGCATACCCAACCTGTTCCGGAACCTCCTGGGCGAAGGGGCGCTTTCGGCGGCATTTATCCCCGCGTTCGTCAAAACCGAACGCAAGGACGGCAAATATTCGGCAGGCGTTCTCGGCAGTCAGGCCTTCACGCTCCTGACCCTCGTTTCGGTGGCGATTTGCGTGGTCGGCATCGTCGTCTGCCTCGTCATCGACGGGTTTACCGCCAGCCGCGAGGTGTCCCTGGCCCTGCGCCTGACCGCCCTCCTTTTCCCGTTCATGCCGCTGATTTGCCTTGCCGCGCTCCTGGCCGGGATGTTGCAGAGCCTGCGCCGGTTCGCCCTGCCCGCAGCCATGTCCATCCTCCTGAATATCGGCTTTCTCGCCGGGTTCGCCTACGTCTACTGGTGGCAGGCCGGGGGCGACCTGACCCGGCTTCGCGCCGAAAGCGCCACCTACGCCATCGCCGTGTTCGTGCTGCTGGCCGGCGCGCTCGAGGTCCTCGTCATGCTGCCCGCCCTTGCCGGCAACGGCGTCCTCGTGCGGCCCATCGTTTCCTTTAACCACCCGGCGCTCCGCGAAGCCATGCGCGCCTTTCTTCCCGTCGCCGTCGGGCTTGGCCTGGTGCAGATCAACGCCTTTATCGATTCACTCATCGCCGGCTGGCTGTCGCTCGGGTCACCGGGCGCAGTCACCTATCTTGAAGTCGGATTCCGCTTCATGCAGTTGCCGCTCGGGGTCTTCGGCGTCGCCATCGCCACTGTCTCGTTTCCCTCCTTTGCCGCCGCGGGGGCGGAGGGCGACAACGACCTCCTCTGCCAGCGGCTCATCCGGGCGCTCCGGATGTCGATGTTTTTCATCCTGCCCTGCGCCGCCGTTCTTATCGCCATGGCTGATCCGATTATCAGGCTGACCTGCCAGCGCCCTGATCTCGATTTCACCCACGCGGCAGTTTACCGTTCCGCCCTGGTCCTTATCCTCTATTCGTGCGGCCTGGCGTTTTACTCGGCCCGGCAAATCCTCGTCCGCGCCTTTTACGCCCGGGGCGAATACATCTATCCGGTCAAGGTTGCGGCCGCGATGGTCGGCCTCAACCTCGTCCTCAACCTGACCCTCATCCACCTGCCCGACCTGTACCGGCTCAATTCATACGCCTACTATCACGCGTGGAACCTTGCCGACGCATCGTTCCCGGGCGGACTCAGCCTCGGCGAGGCCGGCCTGGCACTCGCGACCTGCATAACCGCCATCGTGGACGTGTGCATCCTCGGCTTCGCCCTGCGGAAGCGCGTGACAGTCGGCCTTTCGGCCGAGAGACGGTCCACGGAATTCGCCAAACTGTGGCATACCGCCGCCCGCATGGTAATCGCATCGGTCGCTCTCGGCATCCTCACCTGGCTCTACCGGAACAGCATCCCCTACGACCCCGGCTTCCCGAAGCTGCTGGAGCGGGTCGTCTTCCCGGGCATCCTGGCGTGCGGCACCTTCTACATTCTCGCCATCATCATACCGTTGCCTGAAATGGGTGAATTTTTGTGAAGCCTGTTCCGGCGCGGACGCAAGGCATAACCATACATTTCGCCTTGCAATATGGTGGAGAAGGTGTATCATGGTGATTAATTTCTGCCGGAAATGTGGGCGTCCCCGAAAGAATTCGCCGCCTATCCGACAGTTTATACGTTATTGCCCACGTTGAGGAATGTCTGCCGCGCCGGTTCTTGCGGGCGCAGGCCGGTTTGCCGCTGGTGCGGACAGCCGGTATGGATGGTCCCCAGCACAGCGACCAGGTTACGGTTTAGTCAGTGAGGAAGCGTCAATGCGTCGAGTTTCCCTTTTCGGTGGAATACTATTTGCATCCCTTTTCGCCACTGTTGCCCGGGCCGGCGAAGCCGAACTCGCCCACGCTATTTTCGTCAAGGTAAATGGCCAGACCATTTCCCAGGAACAGGTGGTCGAGGTTGTCCGTTATCTGGTCAAGCGCGAATTCAACGGCGTCATGCCCGAGGACGAGGAAGTTCTCGACCGGCTCCAGCGCGCCGCGCTCCGCGATCTCGTCCGCAGCCTCCTGATCCATTATGAAGCGAACAGCCAGGGCATCCGCCCGGATCGCAACATGCGGAAATACGTCATCCAGCAATCCGGCCTCAGGCCGGAGGAGATCACGGTCGCCATCCGCAGGCTGCTTGAAGCCGACGATCTCTTTTCCGACATGATGATGGCCGGCGGCACGCCGCTCCGCGATCCCACGCCGAGGGAGATCAAGGAATTCTATAACGAAAACCGCGACGACTTCCGCACCAACACCTTTATCGTCGTCCGCACCATCTTTATCTCGCAGGACGACCGCTATTCCCAGGCCTATACCAAAAACCAGGCCGAAGAAATGATGCGCCAGCTTCAGGCCGTACCCTTCCCGCAGCGCACCAACGCCTTTGCCGCGATGGCCAGGGAAAAGAGCGAAGACGTCTTTTCCCGCTTTGGCGGCCTCCTGACCGGCGACAGCCCGGAACCGTGGATTCCGCAGGATTTTGACAACATCAACCCTGACGGCTCGCCCATGTTTCCCCCGGTCATGGTCGAGGAAATTCGCCGCCTCAACAGGCCGGGCGACCTCCGCCTTGCCGTTTCGACCGAAGGCGCGCACCTCCTGTATCTCGAGGCCGTTCAGGGCGGCCGCACCATCCCCTGGGACGAAGCCAAGCGCATTATCGAGTACGTCCTCAAGGAACGCGCCCGCAACGAACGGCTGCGCCAGTGGCTGAACGAAGTGTACGATCGCTCCGATGTCCGGTGGCACGACGGCACCGTGTTCGAAAAATCAGCCCTGACGGAAATCCTCCTGCCCTCCGAGCAGCAGGGCGCGCGGGCAGGATAAGGTCGTGCAACCGCCATCCCGAGTCATTCACCCCCTGGAAAACCATGGCCGACGTTGAAACAGTGCAATGCGTCCTGTGCGGTCACATTTTCCATCCCGGCAACGTGGATGGCTATGTCTATTGCTCTTCCTGCGGCAGGCGCTTCAACCCCGCACTGTCGCACGAGGAGACGGTTTCCATTCCCGGCCCTGTCGCGGAAAAAACAGAGCCCGCCCTGGCCGACAGCGACGAATCGGAAGAGCCGCCGCCGGCTTCGCGCCGTTTCGGCGAATACGACGTCCTTGAGGAAATCGCCCGTGGCGGCATGGGCGTCGTGTATCTGGCCCGTCAGCGGGTGTTGCGGCGCGTCGTCGCTCTCAAGGTGCTCCGCAGCGGCGACAACGCCAGCGACGAAGAACGCCGCCGCCTCCTTCGCGAGGCCAAGGCCGCCGCCGGCCTCAGCCACCCCAACATCGTCCCCATACACGAGTTCTCCATCCACCAGGGCCAACCCTATTTCACCATGGACTACATCGACGGCACGCCCCTCGACGAACTCCTGGAAAAGGGACCGCTGAAGGTGCGTCAGGCGGTGGAAATCATCGCCACCGTCGCCAGGGCCATCGCCTATGCCCACACCAGGGGGATTATCCACCGCGACCTCAAGCCGGCCAACATTATCATTACGCCCGACGGCAGGCCGATGATCACCGACTTCGGCCTCGCGGTCGAAATGACGCCGGAAAAGCCCAATCGCCGCCGTATGACTATGGACGGTTCGATCATGGGGACCATTCCCTACGCGCCGCCGGAACAGGCGGCGGGGAAAATCGACCAGATCACCGAACGCTCCGACGTCTACTCGATGGGCGCTGTCCTGTACGAAATGCTTACCGGCCGCCCGCCCTTTACCGGCTTTACCCAGTTCGAACTGATGCGCCGGGTCATCAACCACGATCCGACCCTGCCCAGGCAGTTGAACCCCAAGATTCACCGCGACGTCGAAACGATCATCATGAAGTGTCTGGAAAAGGAGCCGCGCCGGCGCTACGCCTCGGCCAAGTCCTTTGCCGACGACTGCCAGTCCTTTCTGAAAGGCGAAGTCATTGCCGCGCGTCCGGTCACCATCGGTTACCGTTGCCGCCGCTTTATCGCCCGTCGTCCCCTCCTCAACCTCCTCTCCGCCCTCGTCCTCTGCCTTTCGCTGGCGGTGTGGGTCGGCATCGACCACTTCCGCGCCCTGGCGAAGGAAAAGGAGGTCACCGATCTCAAGCTGGAGATGACCCAGGCGGAGACGGAACGGCTGGTGCAGGAAAAGGTGGAAATCGAGAGCCAGGTGCGCCGCGCCTGGCGGACCGAATACAATATCAATTTCGACTACTACTTCCGCTTCGAATCCGATATCGAAACGTCCCGCCGTCAGGGCATTCCCTGGCTGAATCCGGAAAACACCCGCAACCAGCCGTCCCAGCCGGTGCGGGTCAAACTGCTTGCCGATCCGCCCCGGTTGTCCCTCACCGACCCCGACGGCTTCGGGGCTGGTCCGGAAACGCCGTTTGTCGGCAATATCGATCTCGGCCTGCCGTTCTCGTTCCCGCGCGAGGTGCGCCTGACCCTGCGGCTCATGACCCCGCCGGAAGGCGTGGGCGAACTGATCCTCTCCCTGGACGTCGACCGGAACTACCAGCCCCACCTCGGCACAACCACCGCGCGCTTCGGCTCGAGCAAGCATCCGGGCGTCTACTTCTACCGGTCCGGCGCAGTGATTGGCGAGGATGCGTCCTTTGCCTTTCGGCCGAACACGACAATCGAACTGGTTCTCGAACGCTCCGACGACCGCCTCCGCGCCTATATCGACGGCCGGCTGGTGCTCGAGAGCGAAGATCCGCCGCCGGTGTTCAATTCCGACGCCGGCCGCGTCACCCTCGACGTCAAGGACGGCACCCTGGAACTCCTCGACCTGTCGATGGATCTCCGGGGCATGAGCCGCAATCTGGCGACGAGCCTGATCGAGACCGCCAACGCGATGGCGGCGCGCGGCCGTGCCGAACTCGCCCAGCGCCTGTTTGTGAGCGTGCTCCTGGAACCGACCGACGCGCAAAACCATCTCCGCGCCCTGCGCGGCTATGCCCGATCCGTCTGGCAGGCGCTGCCGCGCCGGGACCGGAACCTCGAGGGCATTCAGCAGGCCTGCCGCGAACTGAGCGAACAACTCGCCACCGCCGGCCATGCCCAGCCAGGCATGATCGATTACCTTATCGGCCTCGTCCTTTCCTCCAATCAGGGGGACAGCGCCGTCGCCCTCAGCCACCTCGACAGCGCCGCCGCCAAGGCCTATTCGGGCGAGCCGGAATCCAGCGTCGAGTACGGCGACCTCGCCCGGCTCGAGGCGATATTCGTGTATCTCCACCGCAACATGCTGGGCGAAGCGGCGCGGCGCTTCAATATCATGTTCGAAGACGGCACCACCAGCCGCCTCTATGAACGCTTCGGCGCCGAACTCAGCGGCGGCGGCCATGTGGCGCTGCTGCTTGAAAAAGCCGATCCGCTCATCCGCAACGGCGAGGAACTGGAAACAGCCGCCGGACTTCTCCGTGCCGCCGCTTCCATCGCCCCGTCGAGCCGCGAGTGCGCCAACCACTTCCGCCGTCTCGGTCGGGTTCACGCCGGGTTGGGCGAAGCCGACAAGGCGGTCGAATACATGCATTGGGCCGAGCGCTTGTCGCCCGACTGGTTCAGACCCTACCTCGACGAAGCACGCATCCACTTCGACAACGACGCGGTCGGCAAGGGCGAGGAGGCGCTTGTGCGCGCCACGACCGCTATTCCGCAGTCCCTTGACCTCCACCTCGGGATAGCCAAGCTGTATCTCGAAGAACTTCCCGCCGCGCTTCAGGACCCGGTCAAGGCCGAGGCCGCGGCCAAGGTCGCCGTCACCCTTTCGAACAGCGGCAACCCCCTTGCGCTCCACTATCAGGCGGAGGCGATATCCAGGCAGAAGGTGCGCCTGGCCGAAGCCCTGAACGCGGTCAACGCCGCCATCAACATCGAATCGAGCAAGGCCCGCATCGAACTGCGCGACCACCTGGTCCGCGAACTCCAACTCGACCAATAACCATTCCGGGAGGATTGTTCCCATCGTGCGAAAAGCCCACATGCATCCCGCCCCTGTCGCCCTCGTCGCCTGCGCCCTCGCCGTTCTTGTCGCTGCGGCGCATGGAATGGAACCGCCGCTCTACCCTGCCGAACAACCGTTTGCCGTCGTCCACGCCGGCAGCGCCGAGGTGGCCCTGGATGTCGCCGGGACGACGCCGTTTCGCGTCCTCGGTCTGGACAGCCGCGATTTCGCCGGCGCCGTCCCGGGAGCGGGCGCGGCGGTTGCGTCCCTTCGTTCCGTCCTCGAGGCGATGGCGGAACGGCAGTACACCGACCTGTGGGCCGCGGTTATCCAGCGAGGGGTTGCGTCGTCGGGCCGCATCGGGGCGCTCGGGTTTTCCCTGCCTGTCGCGGGAGCGTCGCCCGAGGCGGTGCTTGCCGATGTGGGCATACTCCTTCGGGACGGCGTGGCGGAGGCCATGCCGACGCGGGGAACCGGAGGGCGCATCGCCGTCTACAGCGATGCCGATGCGCGCGGCGTTTTTCTTGGCGACGACACGCGCGTGCCTGGCGCATGGCGGGTGAGTTTGTCCGAGTTCTTCCATCGACGCCGCGAAGGCGTGGGCATTTGGGTTAATCCCCGTCCGCTCATCGGCGGCCTCACCCTTTTCGGCGGTTTTGACGCGCGCGCCTTTTTCTCCCGGTATGGCATGGCGTCCCCGTCCGCCATCGCTATCGATGTGGCAAACAACAAGGGCGATCTCGGCCTGTCGGTCCGGCTTGACGATCTGCTTCCCGCTCTCGCGCCGCCCGATGGCGCGCCCCGGATCATTTCCATCAACGGCATCACGCCCGTACTCACGGTAAATTTCCCCGCGTTCGAACGGATCTGGCCTCTTGCCAAGGTGGGGTCCGACGCGCTTGCCCTCGCCAACGTCAACCTGATGGCGCTGGTGCCGCGTTCGGTCAATCTCACTGTCTGGCGGGACGATTCGGAAGAATTGCACTGGGCTGCCGCCATTCTCATGCCCGACCGCAACCGCGCCGTGGCGCAGATCCAGCGCCTTCTGGCATGGCTCGAATACCTTTCCCGCGCTTCTCCGGAATCATTCGGGTATAGCATGACTGAAACGGTTCGCCACGAAGTCATCTATCGGCTGAGAATTGCCGACCTGTCCTTCGCCATGGGCGTCATCGGCGTCGACGTCGGCGATGTCGAACATGTCGCCATCGTGCTTTCCGGCAGGGGCGACGACTGGCCAGACCCGTACGCCATCGTCACCAGCAAAACCGATTCCGACAACCTGGTGGAATGGGGAGTAACACTCGACCCGCGGTCGAAGCAGGCGGCTGCAGACGCCCTGGCGGACTATGCGAAAAAGAACGGGCTCGCGCGCTTCGACGCCGCCCTGTTCCACGACATTCTTCCCGACGCCGACAGCGGCCGCGCGGCCGTTTTGGGCGGGTCCCTGCTCGTTACCTCGCGCCGGGGCCTCTTGCCCCTTATCATTCCGGGCGTCGTTCAGGAGCTTGGCAGCCGCTTCGGACAGACCGAAGGCATGGTCACCGCCAGAAAATAACGCAGCCTGTACGATGCCGTACAGGCCGCTCACGTTTGGCTTTTTGGCGTCACCTCTGCATTGGTACATTCTGCCCTCAACGCTCGATTCTCCCCACAAACGTCACCCCGGCGTGCTTGCGATGAACCGGGCGAGGGTCGTGAAGTTGTGCCGGGGCAGTCGGGGGCGCGGT
>JAJQBO010000175.1 GCA_021203245.1 Planctomycetaceae bacterium | reverse complement strand
GGCCCAGACAGCCAGGCCCGCCACGCCCTTGTCCACCAGGCCGGAGACGGCTGCCGCCATGTCCATCGGCAGGGGGGAACGGGGGCGGGTGACGACGACGTCCATCCCGGCGGCGCGGCAGTCGGCCGCCGCCGCCGCCACTTCGTCCGCCAGCGTCGCGGCGAATGGGTCGGCGTGGTCCGGGATAACGACGCCGAGGCGAAGCGGCCGATCGGCCCGGCGCGGTCGGCGCGGCCGGTAGTTCAGGCTGCGCATCGCGTCGAGGACGCGTTTGGCCTTTTCCGGATTGACGTTGGGCCTGTCGTGCACGACCCGGTCGACCGTGCCGCGCGAGACGCCGGAAAGGGCCGCGATCTGCTGGATTGTCGGCCGCTTGCCCATCGCGAAGTTATCCCAGACGGTCGATTTCCTCCCTGACGATGCGGCACCAGGTCACCGCGTGCTCGCGGTCGCCGCCCAGGGTGTGGTTGTCCTTCATGACGATTTCCACCACGCAGCCGCGCGTCTTCTCGAGGGTGTCGCGTACGGCGGCGCGGATGCGGTCCTCGTCGATGGTGGGGGTGGACAGCATGGCCGGGTTCGGCTTCCAGGAAAAGACATAGTCGCCCTGGAGGTTTTCCGCCATCTTCTCCACGTCGGCCCAGGCGGAGACCGAGGCGCGGCGCAGGCGCGGGAAGTTTTTCACCACATGCCAGCGCAGGTCCAGTGGCTCGCAGCAGCCGTAGCAGTTGAGACCGAACTTTTCCAGCAGCGGAACCTGGTAGGGATAGACGAATTCCTCGAACATCTCGGGGCTGACCCCGACCGTCTCCTGGCTTTCGGCAAAGCCCCAGCGGTCCGAGAGCAGCACCGTGCCGGGGGTGTCCCAGGCGGGGAGCCCGGTGGTCCAGCCGGTGCCGCCCGAACCGACATAGGCGCCGCCCGAGTTGCGGCACAGGAGGTTGTTGTCCTCAAGCCACTGGAGGCGGCGCAGATAGCCGTCCCGGAGAAAGGCCATGACCTTGTGGACCCACTCCGGCTCGTCGTAGAAGTCCATCATCAGCGTTTCGAGGCCGCGCAGGTTGATGTAGTCGACGGTGAGGCCGACGGAATAGACCCAATCGCGATAGAGAAAGACGTCGAGGATGCCGTCGAAAAGGCCTTTGGCGTATTCGACGAGGCGGTTTGTCTTGTCCCAATCGATGATGAAGTCGGGATAGGCGAGTTTGTCGAAATCGGCTTCGTAATCCTCCAGCGGCGGCTTCCAGTTGTACGCGCCGCCGTGCTCGCCGCCGATGCGCTCCTCCTTCAGGCCCCAGCCGGTGTCGGTGGCGATATGGTTGAGGGTGAACGACGCCTCGATGACCTTGTCGTCCTTGAGGTGCTCGCCCCGGAAGATTTTCTTCCGCAGCCGCATCTCCCAGGCCCTGGCGAGGGGATGGACGCAGTGGAGCTGATCCTGGGTGATGATCTCGTTCCAGCCGTTTTCCGGGTGGCAGTAGGAGATGGGGCGGATGGGGTCCAGATCGTTGTGCCTGGTCCAGAGGCGGCGCTTTTCCTGCTCGATCGGCCGGTCGGCCAGGTCGCGGACCTTCCTCGCCAGCGACTTCAGGACGTCGTCTTCGGCCGGGGAAAACGGCGGGTCCTCGGGGATGACGAGGGTGTCGAGTTCGCCCGATGTGTGGAGCGTGGTGGAGGGGCAAACATTTTCCATGACAGAGCGTGGGACATGGGTGTTTCTCCTCAGGCAGGTTTGGGTCCAGGAGGCGGAGGCCGCGTGGTCCGCGGGAAATTCCTGGTAAATGCACAGTACCCCAGGATCATGTTACAGTCAAACTAATTCTAACTAATATTCCGCACGTTTTTATAACTCCTTATATTTAAGGGGATATTTCTCCTGATAATTTTCTGACATTTGTTTCAGCGTGATTGCATCAGTGTGTTTTCGTCGTGAAGACACCACTTGTGCGTTTCAAAAAACGCACAACCGGGGCAATACCCGCACCTCGCGGCTATCGACCCGGGGATGGGCTCGGACGGGATGGAGGGGGGATGGTTACTGGTAGACCTTGCGCTTGTCGCTTGTCGCCCGCTTTTCCCAATCGACGTTGATCAGGCTGCGCGCCTCGCCCTCGATGGATGTCCCGGCGCGCATGGGGATGCTGGCGCGCTTGCCGGTGAGGACGTATTCGAGTCGGAATTTGCCCTGGGCGTCGGCATGGACCAGGCGGCCCGCGACTTTCAGCCGCGCGCCCGGGCGCATCCGGCCTTCAAGCGTCAGGGCCATGCGGGTGATGCGGACGCCCGCCTTGGCCATGCGCTTGGCCTCGACCCCGCCGAAGGGGGTAAAGCCGGCCCCTTTTGTCGCGAACTTCTCCGCAGGGGCGATTGTGAGGGCGTCTGTCGACAACGCGGCCAGTTCGCTGTCGAGATCCCCTGCCCCGGCCATGACCGGCTGCATCGCCTCCAGGTTGTCCCGCAGGGTGCGGGCGGCGGCGAAGACGGGATTCGCTTCGGCAGGCACGTCGATGGCCTCGTCCGCCTCGATGCGCCTGACCAGCGGCGTCGTTTCTGCCGCTGCGGCGGGTTGCGCCAGGGCGGCGGGACGCTTGGCCACGGCGGCGCTTTCGCGCCTCGCGGCACTGAGCAGGGCCTGGAGCCAGGCGAATGACTCGGGCGAGACGGCGGGGACGACTCGGGCAACGGCCCGGACCGGCTGGTAGCGGCTTGGCGAGACCACGAGCCGGGCGGGGCTGTCGTCCAGCCTGGCGATCAGGACGGCGGACGTCAGGGGCTGGGCAAGACGGCGGTGGCGGTGACGCTGCCGGGCGGCAAACTCCCGCGCCAAGATACCGTCGTCGCGGCGGATCAGCCGGGGGGCGCGCCGGAGGGCGCGCGGGCCTTCGCGGAGAAAGGCGCGGTACAGCATGTGGACGATCAGCTCTGTTTCGTAATCGCGTCCCGGGAAGTCGCGCCTGGCCGCAGCCCAATCGCGGGCGGCATCGTCGGGGGCGATGGAGCGGTCCGGGCCGTCGTGGCGGCGGAGCGCGCTCGACGCCACGGCGGTCGGGTCGCCGTCGCCGGCCTTGTCCCGCGCGAGGCGGACGGCGTTTGTCCGGGCGAGGCGGAGAAACCGGCCGTCGGCATGGACATAGCCAAGGTCGACGGCATAGACCCGGTCGCTGGACCACAGGGGCACGGTGCGCCCGCTCTCAGCAAAATCAACGTCGATGTCGAAGGACTTGTGCCAGCGTCCGTCGCCGGGCCGGAGGCCGGTAACATCGTAGAACCGCAAGACCGCCTTGGGTTTGTCGAGTTGGGCAAGGACGTCTTCCAGATTGTCGACAAGCGATGCATCCCACCACACCCTGGCGGAGGTCGGGTTGATTGGAACGAGTCCGGCCCCGGCCGGGGTCGAGGGGGTGACTGCAAGTTGTTCCAGCGCTTCGCGGAGAATGGGGGCTGGCAGGAAGTTGTTTGCAACCCTGCCGTTGGCGAGGGATTCGCGGGCCTGGCGCAGGAACGACGCCCCGCTGGGGCGTTCCACCAGCGTGCCGTCGAGGAGCATCGGGTATTTATGGATAAAATGCGCGCGCAACTCGTCAAGCCCGCGCGGTAATGCGGCGGCGGGGCTCAGCCCCGCGCCGTGGCCGAGTGTGGAAATGGCCTCGTTCCCATAGCGCACTGTGTATTCCCCCAATGGTGCATCTACACCGTATACGTATATTTCCCCCCCAAGGGGACGGTTCTTTCACATTATAGCCATCCCTTCCCCCCGTGACAAGAATAAATGACCCCTCCCCCGGGCGTTCGTGGAGGATGAGATGGTTTCAGGAGTGAAACGCTTTTGATTCTTTGGGATGAGGCGGATGGGGTGGGACGTACCTGGCGTGGGGTTGCTTGTGATGGAGGAAGGGAGACCCCTCACCCCATCCCTCTCCCCCTCCGGGGGCGAGGGAGCAGGTTTTTTGTAAAAAAAACGCCCCCGCATTGCGGGGGCTGGGTAGGGGACTGCAGGCGATGGGTTAGCGGCGGTACTGGCTGCGGGGGGTGTAGTGGGTGTGGAAAAGCTTGTGGGCTTTTTCACTGAGCGGCTCGCCGATGTAGTCGTCGTAGAGCTTCTTGACGTCCGGGTTTTCGTGGCTGCGGCGGAACTCGGAACCGCGGTCGTCCGACTCCAGACCCTTGGCGCGCAGCTTGCGGATGCCGTCGTTGACGCCCCAGAACTGGCCGCCGCCGCCGACGCAACCGCCCGGACACGCCATGACCTCGATAAAGTGCCACGGCACCTCCTCGCCCTTTTCGAGCGCTTCGCGGACCTTGTCGACAACCTTCTCGACATGGCGGAGGCCGTGGGCGACGGCGATGCGCAGCGGTATCCCCGCCACATCCACCGTCAACTCCTTGATGCCGTCCAGGGTGTGGATTTCCTCGAACTCCATCGCGTCGCCGTTTTCGCCTGTTATCAGATAATTGGCGGTGCGGAGCGCCGCTTCCATGACGCCGCCGGTCTCGCCAAAGATGGTGGCCGCGCCGGTGTAGCGCCCGAGGGGCGAGTCCGCCTGCTCGTCCGGCAGGGATGCGAACTCGATGCCTGCCTGGTTGATCATCCGCGCCAGTTCGCGGGTGGTGATGGAGACGTCGATATCCTGGTGTCCGGAGGAGAACATCTCCTTCGCCCTGACGATTTCGAACTTCTTCGCCGTGCACGGCATGATGGAGACCATGAAAATCTTGTCCGCCGGGATGCCGGTCTTTTCGGCGTAGTAGCTCTTCGACAACGCCCCGACGATGGCCTGGGGCGATTTGCACGACGAGAAATGCTCGATCATGTCGGAGTCGAACTTTTCCATAAAGTCGACCCACGCCGGGCAACAGGTGGTGATGAGCGGCAAACTCTTCCCCGCCTTCAGCCGATCCACCAGTTCCGACGCCTCTTCCATGATGGTGACGTCGGCCCCGAAGTTGGTGTCGAACACCTGGTCAAACCCCATCCGCCGCAGGGCGGCGTACAGCTTGCCGGTCAGGTTGGTGCCTGGCTTGAAGCCGTAGGATTCGCCGATAGAGACGCGGACAGCCGGGGCAATCTGCACGATGCAGTGCATTTCCGGGTCCATCAGGGCGTTCCAGACCTCATCCGTCTGGTTGTATTCGTAAATCGCCCCAACCGGGCAATGGGCCGAACACTGGCCGCAGCGGACGCAGGGGGATTCGGCCAGTTCGATATCGCCGGCGGGCGCGATGACCGCGTCCAGGCCGCGGTGCTCGATAGACAAGGCCCACACGTTCTGCATGTCCTGGCAGACCTGGGTGCAGCGACCGCAGCGGATGCACTTCCGGGAATCGAGGACGATAGACTTGGTCGATGTGTCCTTCGGCCTGTCCTTGACGATTTTCGGCAGGTTCGAATTGTAGATGCCGAAGTCCTCGGCCAGTTCCTGCAACTCACACTCGCCCGAACGCAGACACGTCAAACACTCGTTCGGGTGGTTCGAGAGGATCATCTCGAGGACGGTGCGGCGGACTTGGACGATCTCCGCATCCTGGGTATAGATTTCCATACCCTGGGCCACGGGGGTGGTGCAGGCGCGCACCATGTTGGGAGCGCCCTTGACCTTGACGACGCAGATGCCGCAGGCGGCGGTGGGCGCGAGATCCGGGTGATAGCACAGGGTCGGAATGCGAACCTGCGCCTGGTGCGCGGCTTTGTAGATGCTGGTTCCCGGTTCAACCTTCACCTCAATGCCGTTTATGGTAGCGGTAATCATAGTATGCAATCCTTGTGGTTGATTGGTTGAAAAAACCCCGTCCTATTTCGCCGCTTCCTCGGCTTTTTCCGCGTTGTTTTTATTTTTTACGAGGCGGGCCTGATACTCGTCCATAAAGAACTGCAGGGTGGAGAGCACCGGGTTGGGGGCGGTTTGTCCAAGTCCGCACAAGGACGCTTTCTTCATCGAAACGGCCAGGCGGCGCAGGTCGTCCAGATCCTGCTCGTCCGCGCGGCCGTCGGCTATCTTTTCCAGCAGCAGCAACAACTGTTTGCCGCCGATGCGGCAGGGGGCGCACTTGCCGCAGCTTTCGTCGACGGTAAAGCCGAGGTAGAACTTGGCGATATCCACCATGTCGTCGTCCTCGTCCATGACGATCATGCCGCCCGACCCCATGATGGACCCGATTTTCTTCAACTCGTCGTAGCACACCGGCAGATCCATCTCCCGTTCCGGAATCACGCCGCCGGACGGGCCGCCGGTCTGGACAGCCTTGACCCGCTTGCCGGTGGAGGTGCCGCCGCCGATGGATTCGACGATCCGCTTGAGGCTGATGCCCATCGGCACTTCGATAAGACCCGAATGATTGACCTTGCCGGTAAGGGCGAATACCTTCGTCCCCTTGGAGGACTCGGTCCCCATCGAGGCGAACCACGCGCCGCCCCGGTTGATGATGGTCGGCACGTTGGCGAGCGTTTCCACGTTGTTGACGCAGCTCGGCTTGCCCCACAGGCCCTTGACAGACGGATAGGGCGGGCGCGGCGTCGGCGATCCGCGCTTGCCCTCGATCGACGCGATAAGCGCCGTCTCTTCGCCGCAAACAAACGCGCCCGCGCCGAGGCGGATTTCCAAATCGAGATCCCTGCCCGTTCCCATGATGTCCTTGCCGAGGAGGTTGTAGCGCCTGGCCGCCTTCAGGGCCTTGTCCAGCCGTTCGACCGCGAGGGGATATTCGGCCCGGACATAGAACCAGCCGCTGGTCGCGCCGGTGGCATAGCCGGCGATAAGCATGCCTTCAATAACGGCGTGGGGATTGCCTTCGAGAATCGAGCGGTCCATGTACGCGCCCGGGTCGCCTTCGTCGCCGTTGCAGATGATGAACTTTTCGTCGCCTTCGATTTTGCTGGTCAGCTCCCATTTCCGCCCGGTGGGGAAACCGCCGCCGCCCCGGCCGCGCAGGCCGGAGTCGAGGATTTCCTTGATGACGTCCTGCGGGGTCATGGTGGTGACGACCTTCTCCCAGGCGGTATAGCCGCCGTCGGCGATATAGTCGTCGATGGATTCGGGGACGATGTGGCCGGAGTTCGCCAACACCACCTTCACCTGGTCGGTGAAAAACGGGGTGTCGAGGGAGAGGGTGTGATTCATCAGGAAATCGGGGACGCCGGTAAAGGATTCGCTGCGTTTGACCGCCGGTTCGAGGTGTTCGGCGACCATGAGCCGGGCGAGCATGTCGTCCATTTCGGTATAGAGAACCGGGGCCTGGCCCTGAACCTCGACGCGGATCAGCGGGCCGTGGCTGCACAGCCCCATGCACCCGGTGGGGACGATTTGCACGTCCTTGTCGAGGCCGTGGGCCTTGAGGCCGGCGGTGACGGCGGTCATGACGGCCTTGCAGCCGGAGGCGATGCAGCCGGTCGAGGCGCAAACGAACAGGCGGGCCTTGAACGCCTGCTGTTTCGCGTGTTCGCGTTCCCGTATCTCTTTCAAGTCAACCTTGGGCATGTTCCACACTCCAATCAGGATAGAGCGGCGTCAGGATTGCGTGAATCCTCTGTGCGCTCGAGAACAATGTTTTCGCAAAGATTCCATCGCACGCTGGTTGCGGGCCTATTCGGGCTGGCCGGCGAAATGCTCGCGCCACTCGTGCACGATCTTCTTGACGTCGGGCGGGGTGAGTTTGCCGTAGGTCTTGCCGTTGACGATGGCGACCGGCGCGAGGCCGCAACAGCCGACGCAGCGCACGCACTGGAGATGGAACAGCTTGTCCTCGGTGGAACCGCCGACAGGCGCGCCTGTCTCGCAGGCGAACTCGTCGACCAGGGCCTGGGACCCCTTCAGGTAGCAGGCGGTGCCGGTGCAGACGGAAATCACCGCCTTGCCGGGCGGCTCGAGCTTGAAGTAGTGGTAGAAGGTGAGCGCTTCGTAGATGCGGGCGAGCGGGACGTCCAGTTCCCGCGAGAGGTAGAGGGCAACGTCGCGGGGGACATAGCCTCGGGCGTTCTGGATCTCGTGCAGGACCATGATAAGCGATCCGCGCTTCGACTTCCATTTCCGGACGGCAGCCACCACATCCGGCTCGGTGCCTGCCTTGTCCGCTTCCCTGTTGATGCGTACCGATGCTGAAGGACTCATGTGCTTCTCCTTTACGTGCCGCCGCCTGATTTGCACCGCATTCTCGTTAGTCGCACCCTTTATGTATGACATCACTGCTGTCCAATTCCGTAGCAGAGATCTGCCCGCCTGCCCCGGCACAACTTCCCGTTTCTCGCCCGGCTCACTGTTCTCCCGCCGGGGTGACGGTTGGGGAGAGTGCGGCGATTCTGGCGCGAAGACGCGTCTTTGCCCATAAACGACTCGGCTCCCTAAAAAGGTCACCCCGGCGTCTGAACGATGAACCGGGAGACGGACGGGACAAGAGCAACATGACGCCAATTTTACGAGTCGCATATTCCCGACCGCCACACCCCGAGATTAACCGTCTCGGCATGGGCCGCGAGCCGTTCCATAACCTGTTCGACCCCGCCGGACCGGCAATCGACCTCGGACGGGAGAAATATCATTTCGTGGTGGCACTGCGGCAGGAACGCGTCCGCCGCCACCCTGCCGATCCGCTTCGGCAATTCGCCCCGCGCATCGTCGAGCGCGTTCCTGAAGGCGCGGTAATTGCGGAACTGCTGCTCGTTTTTGCCCGACCGGTTGTAGAGATAGACCAGGACCGTCGCCGTGCGCGCCTTGTCGACGATACCCGGGAGCGCGTCGCGCCAGTCGGCCAGGAGGTCGTAGGGGTCGACCATCCAGACCCCCTCGTCCGGCTGCCGTTCCCGCAGAAGGACAAAGCCGTCGTCGCCGTCCAGAACCGCAGCGCCCGGCTGGCCGAGCCAGTTGGCGCGCCGGCCCGGTTCGGCATCCCACACTTCGACCGAGCCGAGCATGGCCAAGGCCGCGGAAGCCGCCGACGGCCAGCGCCCCCGATCGATGAAATCCCGGGCGACCGGATCGAGCCGGTCGAGGCGGCAGCAGTCGAGACGAAAGCGGGTGCGTCTGCCCAACGGGTAGGACACATCGCCTGCGAACGGGTCGAAATAGGATACGCGGGCGTTTGTTTCGCCTTTCCACCTGAGGGTTTCAATTAACCACAGGAGTTTAAGGACATCGCCCCAGTTGCCGGATTCATAGAGGAGGCCCGATTTGCTGCCGTCCTTGTTTTTCCAGTTCCAGTTGTCGCTTGTCATAGACGATTCTAGGGGTAGCACGGGTGAGAAAATCTGCCTGTTTAGGAAATATTTCCTTAATTCATCTTTTATTATAACCTGTTCTCTAGCCCATTCAAGTCGAATCCCGGGAAATTGAAAACTATTTCTTGGAGAGCTTGGGGAGCGACAAAACAACAAGCCTGGAGCAGTAGCTCCAGGCTTGTCTCGTAGCATATTTTTCCAATGAATTTTTCTCGTTTGGTATTTTTTCGAAAAACTCCACTTCGGAAAATGGTATCCTGTTATATTTTACCGTGTTATTACACTATTAATCAGCGCATACCCTGCCGCTTTTGCTACGCATCAGGGTCATACCCGGATTGCCATCTGGAAGTTAACGCTTTTTTTCGAAATCAACCCCCTGCCAGACCGGCCGGTCGCCCGCACCGGAGGAAATTTCAAAACCGCAACGGCGGCACCTCGGTGGCTGCGTCAATTTTTCCCAATTCTTCGCTGCGGGCGCGGGAGCGGATAGGGGTCAGCTTTACCTTTTGCGGCGCGGCAGGCTTGGGCGCATCGACAGACGGTTCCTGTGGTGCCGCCGGTTTTTCAGGCGCGGCTTCCGGCTCGGGCTTCGCCTGGGCGGGTTGTTCCGCTGCCGCATCGTCCAGCGTGACCGGCGCGGCCGGCTTCTGGTCCCAGAAGTCCATGCGGAACAGATCGCGGTTCGAAACCTCGGTCCTGGCCTGCTCGTCCAGGCTCGCCACCGGGTGCAACAGCGATGTCTTGGCAGCGGTGAGTCCGGGACTCGACAACGCTTCGGCAAGCGGTTCCGGCTCAGCCACGACCGGCGCGGCGGGCGGCGGCAGCAGCAGCGGCAGCATCGGCATCGATTCCGCTTTTTCCGTCCTTTCCGTCTGCTCCGCCTTTTCCGGTATGCCCACCCCTTCCGCCCGGGCCGATTTGGCCGCACTTCCCGAAATGTCGGGCAGCGGCGCAAGCGCCTCCCTGACGGCGCTGCTGTCAAGCAGGGTCGCAAGGCGGGGATTGGCCGCCGCCGGCGGGTCAAGCGGAGTCGGGAGTGGCGGCGGCGCATCCTTGGCAGCCGTTCCCTTGAAATCCGGGATTGGCAGGAAGGGTATGGCCGACTTTTTCGCCGGCTCGGTCGACGTCCCCGGCAGGGGCAGCGGCGCAGGCATCGCCGCCGGCTTGGCGGCGGGAGGGTCGGGGATAAAACCGACCGCCTTCGCCTCCATGGGCGCGCCCGCCATCAGGCGCTGCTCGTGTTCCATAAGACTGTTGTATTCGTCCAGGGTCATGGGCTCGGGCAGCGGCTCATACACCGGCGCGCCGGGGATCGACTGGGCGACAGGGATAAGAACCGGCTGCGGAGCGCAGATCATCGTCTCGGCGGCATGACGCCCGCCGCCCATCGCCGCATTGGCATGGCTCTGACCCGAAAGGGTCTCGCTTACCCTGCCCCGGCCGACAAGGCCGGAGAGATCGAGGCGGACCGGTCCCTGCTGCGACGACGGAAGCGGCGCGCCAAGCGCGTCGCCTCCGGGTGCCGGGAACCGGGTTGCGGTTGTCGTCCGCTCCGGAGGGCTTCCGGTTCGGAAGGAGGTATGGACGGCGTCGAAGACGCCAGGCACATCCTCCGGCGGCAGCAGCTTGGTGCCCGGGGGCGGCATGAACTGCGAGGCCGCGCTGGCGGGAATCGACGGCGGCGCCAGGACCGGCTGCGGCTGCGACGGCATCATGGCCGAGACATCGGCCGGCACGGCGACCGGCTGGACCGGCCGGCCCGAGGCGAGCGGCTTGGACCAGAATTCGCGGGCCGACGGAATGGGAGTCAGGGCGGCGGGCGCGGACCGGAATTCCTCGGGCGTCGGGGCCTGGGCCAGGCGCGTGTCCTGCGACGGCAGGGTAAACAGGCCGGCGGGCGGCTGCGAGCCGGCGATCTGCCGCGAATGATCCTCGACCGCGTTCAGACGCGCCATCGTCGTCCGCTGCGGCTGCTCGGGGAGGTTCAGGATCGACCGGTCGATTGGCGCGGGCGGAATGACCGGCGGCTTGCCCGGATCGTCCTGCGGTGCGCGAGCGATATTGTCGATCTCGCTGGCTTTCGGGAAAGCGGCGGTGCGGGCGCTACGGCCGTCCTGGCGGCACCCGGCGACATATGCGGACGCTGGTATGGTCAGGCTGAGGATGATGACGATAACTGTGCGCACTGCCGTCTCCTTATTATCGGTCGCAAGTCCCGTAAGCGTGTGGGATTAGCGTTTCGTTCTTCTACTATCGACACGCGGAGGAGGCGGGCTGAAGAGGTTTGTCATCTTTCCGGTTTACGTTGGGGAGATGGGGACGGCGGCGTGGAAGGCATGGGAGGGTGATGTTTCACGAGAAGTTCGGTGCCATGACTGTTTCTCCCCGTAGACCCCGGCCGAACCGCCCGTCTCCCGCGCTGGTGGATGCCCGCACGCCGGGGTG
>JAJQBO010000095.1 GCA_021203245.1 Planctomycetaceae bacterium | reverse complement strand
CGCAGGCCACCATTGTCTTGCAACATTGCCTACGCCCACATAACCGGCCCTTACCTTACGCGCGATTCCGCCCACTCCAACGTGGAGACTTTTGTCTTTTCGGGCCAGCCCGGCTATGCTTAAAAATCCGCCTCGAGCCATACCACCTCCTACTCATACACCAAAAAAACCGTACCCGTTGCTAGAGGAGAAACGCCCGACACCAAATCTGTTGTGCTATACTGAAGAGCGAAACCCTGTCCTGGTGCGCCCTGTGGCCCTTGCGGGCCAACGGGTCCGGTCGCGCCAGTTGCCCCTTTGGCACCCTGTGGTCCCTGCAATCCCTGCGGTCCCGTCGCTCCGGTATCACCTTTGTCGCCTTTGACACCCTGCGGCCCTTGTGGCCCCTGCGGGCCTGTAGCGCCGGTATCGCCCTTATCGCCCTTTGGACCCACCGGACCCTGTGGCCCTTGAATGCCTGTTTCACCTATGTCGCCCTTGTCACCCTTTGGACCCTGAATGCCCTGCGGTCCCTCTGGTCCGGGATCGCCTTTGTCTCCCTTCTCCGCTTTCGCCTCGATTGCCGCAGAGAGATCGGCGTGCACATGATCGGCGGCGGCTTTTCCGGCAACATCCGTAGCAATTGATTGTAGCGTGCCGGCCACCTGCTCAAGTTCCGCATCAATCGCCGCCAAATCCTTTTCGAGGTGTTGGATGGCAGACTGCGGGTGTGAGTCCGGCGCGTCTCGGTCGGTGAGCTGCGTGTGACTCTTGACATCCTCCGCCGGCGTCGTTTCAACAAACTCCACCCACCCGTTTGCTGTGGCAAGATACCGCTTCCCATCACCCGGCGGCGTCTTCATTGCGCCAATGTCATCGGGATAAAGACGGTCATCGCCGCCCATGGTGTGGCTGTCCGCGTGGGTTGTGGGACTACGCGCATCGGCGAGGCGGGGGTCATCCGTGGACACCTTGTTTATGAGAGCGGCATCGAGGCCCGCGACCTCCCGCATCTCGTGGCCGTGGCCGACGTCCGATTTGCCTTGCAGTGCTTCGGTGGCATCGGCGGCCACATCATTGACGTCCTTGACGTACTTTTTTACATCGCCCACTGTGGCGAGATGATCATCGTCAGTTCGTCCAGCCCGCATTTTTATGGGAACGTCGAAGGGGATTTCGGGATGATTGGGCATCATGGCCTCCTACAATTTACGAATTAAACTCCGAGATAAATGGCAGGTGTCATGCCGATATTCAGGGACCGCGTCTCGCTTCCGGTGCGTGGTTCACCATTCGTACCGTCGGAAATAATGGTGCGTGCTTGCCAGAAGGTTTTTCCTTTTCCACTTCGCGGACCCATAAAATCGGAATCCCAATCCCCGCCACATCCCAAAATATTGCCACCCTCATTCTCATGCGCGTGGCCCTGGACCTGGTCTTTTTCGATAGAGCCGACTTGCCTACTCGTTCCATTAACCGCTCGCATGAATACGCCACGCCCATCTTCATCAAAGAGATTCGGGCGTGTGATGCTGCTTCCTGAAACGGCAATTTTCCACCGGGTTTTGAATGCTGCGGAAAAGCCCGCCAGCACCTGCCCCTGTGGGGATGCCAGCGCCACCACGCCACCGTCGCAGACATACCATCCTGTTTTGAGTTCGTCCGGGCTTTGCGATTTAAAAACAGATGTCTCCCACCTCGACTCCTGAATTCTTTTTTATTTCTTCTACTTGCTGCTGCATTTCCTCTTTCATGCGATCCCAGGCGGTTTGAAGATCTGCTAACTGTCTCGCGATCAGGTCTTCGACAAAGCCACGAGTCGTCGCATCGGCCAGATGGACCGGCTCGGCAACTTGAAGCCGACCGTCGCCGTTTCGTAATGCAAGACGATTCGGCGTTTTTTCGTAGGTGCCGCCGTGGACGTTCGTTTGCTTCGCGTGGTTGTTGACGGTGAGGTCCACATACTCTTTGGTCGCCATTGAGATCGAGGGGTCGATTTTCAAGGTAATGGCGGCAGTGTTCGATACTTCGAAAACCAAACGGTAATTGGTCGACACCGACGCACCATCGGACAGGACCGGTTTGTAATGGGTGGGGACGGAAGCGACAGCGATGGTAGTGCCGTCGTCGGTTCGAAGCGCGGCTTCGCGAATCCACCAACCACCGATATTTCCGGGAATGGACATTTCGACCACCAGCCAGCTTGGATTCAAGGGGTCTGTGTCCATTGCGTTGATATCACCGATATAGACCTGGTTGCGGATGTCCTCCTGGCTGGCCGAAGGATAGTATTCGTACCCGCCGCCATCACCCAGGGCGACGTGGGTAACGCCAAGCTTGACGCCGGTCGCCAACGCCGATGCGATAATGCGGGTGCCGATGTTGGCAATCAGGGTGCCGTAGCGTTGCGTCGTTGCTTCTGCCATCTCAATTCTCCAACGGGTACGCATGGAAAGTGGAATCAGTAATAAGCGTGCCGCCAAAATGCGCCACGGCGGGAAGTGGCTCGATCCCGCCGACCGTGTGGTACGGGTAGACCGTATAGCTTTGCGCCTGCAAGGTGGAACCGCCGATATACGGAGATTTTCCTCTGCTGGTGAGGAAAAACCGTGCGCGGCGAAGGTGACTACGCAGGTTTTTGAGCGCGGCAATCAGGTTCAAGGTACGGCCGTAGAAGTCCTCGTCGATGGGCCGCGAGATGTCCACGTCGATGTCGAATTCGTATGGGTGGAAATCCGGATCGTCCGGAGCCTCCCACCACTCGGTCAAGACCCCGCGCATGTCGATGAGTTCAAACAAACGCTTAAGGGTGTAACAGGTGCCTTTATAAAAGTGGAGCTTGATGGCGTCCTTGACCAGGCGGCGCTTGTGCTCGACTGACTCGGCCATCTGCCAGCCCTCATAGCCTTCAAGGTGGAGTTGGTAGGCCAGATTCGACAACAACGGCTCCTCCATGCCGTCGATACGCGACCATATAAGGACGTTGCCCATCTCCACCCTGCCCAGGTGAAGGAACACATCCAAGGTGTCGGCAGCCGCGATAACCTGGGCGTCCTGACGGATGCTGTCCGGAAGCATGTCGATAAAATGGACCTGGGCGAGCGTCTGTCCTGCCATGCCTACTCGTCCTCCAGCCCGCCGGCGATAACGCGGTTGTCGCGCTCGGCAATTCGGGCCACCTGCCGCTGTTCCAGGCGACGGAAGCCGAGCGGCTGACGGGTGACAATTTTGCCGTCATCATCCCGTGTGACTGCCTCGACAACCACGCGCTTCGCTCCGGCGGCGACACATTGTTTAATCAGCACGTCAGGGTTGATATCTCGGCCAATTGCACCGCACTGCCATGTTTCCCATTCGGCTGCTGCGGCTTTTATCTTTTCGTCGAGCTGCTCGATGAACCCGGCCTGCGGGGTGGTCAGGTAGTAGGTGACCACATAGTCGAGGTCTTCTGCCACCGCCGGCAGGACGGAGAGATGGTCGGTCAAGGGACGGATCTTGTCGGCCGAAAGGGCCGCCATTACGTCGCGGAGTTCCGGGCCGTCTTGTTCGGGGATGATGCCGCCCTTCAAAAGCACGTAGATATCAACCTTGCCGGGCGATGGCGACGTCGCAACGATGCTCTGGATGTCGGGGCGCGCCGACAGGGCAAAGTAAATGTAGGATTGTTCGGAACCGGCACAGGTGAACTTTTCCGGAGCCATGTGGATACGGGCGCGGTAGGGATCGTCTTTTTCCGCTTCGGTCCCGCCGCTCGACCTGGTGAGGTTACTCACCGTCACCACCACCGGTAGCCGGTCCACCAGCTTGTTAATTTGTCCTGGGACTAGGCCGTTGGCGGTGGTGCCGATTTCGGTCGCCTGGGCCGGTATGTCCACATACGTATCGCCAATCGGCAGGATTGACGCCGCCGTGGTCGCGAAGAAGAGCTTTGAATCGGGCGTAACCCGGGTGCCGTTGGGGATGACCAAGGTATAATTGATGGGCTGCGCGATAGAAAAGCGCATCGTCGTCTCCGCCGGCGCTTCGCCGAGACGCGGCGTGTCCAGCATGGCCCCGAGGTGATCCAGAAACGGTCCGGTTGCGTACCGAAGGAGGTTCAGCTTGCCGATCTGGTCCAGCATGATGTTTTGCTGGGAGATGACCACCGCCAAAGCCTTCAGGATAATATGGAGCGGTTCGCCGGGGTAGACGACGCGCTTTGCCAGCTTTTCGTAGATGAGGATGATGGCGTCGAGGACCTTACTGGCGTCCTGCTGGGTGAAGTGGACTTCGGGCAGATGCGAAAAGTCCATGGCGGAAGTAGTCATAACAAAGCGTCCTCCCGTGGAACGATGTACACCTTCGGCACCAACACGCCCTGCTCCGTTACCGACTGGCCCGGATCGACGAAATCAACCTCCAGAACGCGGATACGCGGCTCGTACATACGGAGCTTCTCCACCACTTCCGCCCGCAAACGTTGCCGCGCCGCCAGAATGGGCAAGTCCACCAGGTCGGCGTCGACGCCGAAATCACGGTCGAAAAACACGGTTCCCACCCGGGTCGCGAGGATGGTTTGCACGCACTGGTAGACGTCCCTGATGCCCGTGGAGCCGAAATCAATGCTGGTCAGCGGACCGCCGGTGATCCATGCGCCGCTCGTCATGGCGTCTCTCCCGGCGTCAGTGACAATCCGGCCGTCGTCGGCTTGCCGCCAGGCAATGGCGGCGGCCCGCCCTTGCCGGTGACACCTCGGTTCGCCGCGTCGCGCCGGGCCGCTTCGGACCCGGGGCCGGACGCTGGGTCGTCGTATTCCTTTATGGACAGCTCAACCCGAACCACTGCTGGGATCGCACCAAGAAACGTCTCAACCGTTTCGCTGACCTTCCGGATAGTGAAAAAGCCGTAGACCTTTGTCCCGAGTAGCAGCGGGTGGGCCTTCCCGCTGTCTTTCATCTCGATCAAGCGGTCCACCTCATCGGCCGGCTTGAGGCCGAGGCCGAGGTGGAGGGTCATGGTCAGGCTGATCTGGTCGAGATCCAGCCCGGTAAATTCCGATGACGGTTTGCCAGTGCCGGTCATGTGGTCGGCATAGATGGCGGCGGATTCACGCTGGAATCGTTCGATGGTGCGCACAGTATCGGCGCTGACCTCGAAAACAACATCGCCGAATCCACCAAGGCTTGCACCCATACTCAGCCTCCCACAACGACATCGTTGCTGCCGCCGGCGGCGCGGTCGCCGCAAGTTACCGGGTTGCCGACCACCTGCACAGGGCGGCCGTTGACCAACACCGAAGCATCGCCCGCATAGGCCCCGCTGTGCGTCTCGGGGATGGACGGGCATGTGTGAGGGATGATGGCGTCACCCTGCCGCACCGCGCCGCGACCGTTGACGAGAACATTGTCGGAAAACGCCGCCGGCGACGTCGGTGGCCAACAGCCGTGGCCGGCGGTGCTGTCACCTTGGCGATGGATGCCTCTAGCCATGTTTGCCCTCAATTCAGCCGGATAACGGTCCCGTTGACGATGACATCGCCGCCCGCCTGCAGGTGCAGATCGCCTTCAGCGGCAATCGTCACCGACCCGGCCGCCCGCACGTCGATTTCGCCGTTAATGCACGCGGTGAGCTTGTGGGTGATGTGGTCGTACTCCCACCAAGAACCGTCCTCGGCGACGTAATGCCGTTTCTCGGCATCTTCTACCGGCGGCACATCGACCAATGAGTAAATTGACCCGAGCACAAACCCGCATTCAATGCCGCTCCCAAGGAAGGCGCACAGGACCTGTTCTTCCCGCTTCGGCAGGGAATAATCACGATTCCCCAATGTGCGACGTTGCAAGACCGGCAGGTCGTTGGAGACGGCGTCCAGATCGGGGAAGCTTACCTTGACCGTGGCTCGCTTCGGGTCGACACTGGACACTACCCCCACTCGGAATGATTGCCGCCCGTCGCTCGTCGCGTTTCCCATCAGTAGCCCACCGTTCCGCGCAGTTCTGCCGTCGTCGTGTACCCGCCTTTTTGATCCCGCTTGTGAACCGCTTTCTCGACCAGATAGCGGCCGGCATCGAGCTTGCCGTAGCCTTCCAACGCCGCGACTTCACCAGCTTTAATCCCGGGGTCGCCGACGTAGCCGATGGTGCCGGTGACCTCGCGTTTGTTTTGCTCCCGGAGCGCCGCCTTGGCGCGGATTTCCGCCTCCGACTCGCATGTGCATCGGTCGTGAATCTTCAGAACATAGCCGCTAGGCGGCCGTTCGCCGGACCACTGGCTCGCCTCCGCGTCGTACCGATACACAATCGGTAACTTCTGCGTTGGGTCGAAATACTTCACCTCGCAGGCGGTATAGATGTCCGCCGAATCCACGCGAAAGTGGTGGTGCGTGTACCCGTTGGCGTTTTTGGTAAAGACAATGGTCGGCGGTTGACTATCTCTCTTGAGTTGCTCGAAAATGACGATGGTTCTGTCCGTGATGCGCAGCTCGAGGCCGTGGTTTTCGCACAGCACGGTAAGGAGTTCCATGTCCGACTGTTCGCGCTGGTCGAAGTGGTCGATGAGCGGGTTGATATCGCTGTCGAATTCAAGCGCAAACTCGTGTTTTTTGGCCACCTCGTCGGCAATTTCCCGGACATTGATATTATCCCATGCCTTTGACACGCGTTCCCGGCGCAGGCTGGACGTGATGCCAACCGCCAAGGCGGAAATCGTGCAGGTACTCGGCGGGCCGGCAAAATCCAGGGCGTCAATTTCGAAGGTGCCGCAGTCCAGTATTTTGCCGCCCGGCCAATCGTGGCAGGTCAAAGACGCTTTTACCGTCGCGCCACGTTCGGGAAACCAATTCAAGCTCCACAGCCCGCCGGTGTCTTCAAGAACGATGGTCAGGCTATCTGTCTGTTTGCCGTCGACCACGTCGGTGTAGTCGAACGACAGAAGGTACGGCGCGATGTCCGCCGAGATGTCCTGGGTGTTATAGCAAAGGGTCAATTCGGACCGCCGAACCGGTTTCGCCATGACTACACCGTCACCCTGGCATGGCCGGCGATGGCGTTCGCGAAATGCACATCGACCGTGTTCTCAGTGGCGTTCGGCCAATCTGGCGCACCATGTGTCTGGTGGCCATCGGCGTCGAAGACGGTGATGACTGGGTAGCGGACGCCGAGGTTGTGGACAATGTGCCACACATCCGAAGGATAATCCTGTGGGTGATCGTAGGTTGACTTACTGAGTTCGTCGATTGTTGACTCCATCGAGTCGATGACGCTGTCTAGCGGCCGATCTCTGTGGGTCAAGGCTCCGGTCGGGTGCTGGTCTGCCGCGCCACGATTCTCGAGTTCGGTATGGTCTGTGGTGCCACCTGTTGCCACGGTATTTCCTCCATAATAACCGGCCTCAATGATGATTTTTCCGACGGCGCTGGGTACCTCATCCAATATCAGGCTCCGATTCCAGGGTGCCGGCGGCTGCACGGTGGCGCCGTCCGGAGTCTCGGGGATCTTGAGCGTCAGCCCGGACGGAAAGTAAAGGAGATGGAGGTAGCCGGGATTTGCTTGCTGGATACGGCTGGCCAGTGTCTCCGAGCCGTAAATCCGGCGCGCGATAACATCCCACGTCTCACCCTGCGTCGTCTTGTATTCCCAGTGCATAGCAGTCACCATAATGCCGTTCGGCGGCTGGTGCGGACCCGATTGTCCAACTCCTGGAACATTTCGTCCTTCAGGCGGCGCAACCGTTCCTCAAGCTGGGCAAGCACGGAAGCGTCGGCAGAACCGGCGATGGTAATGGTCGGGCTGAAAGAAAGAGCGACGCCGCCGGGTCCTCTCCCGTCGCCGACTATGCTGGCGGCCGCGCCGAGGAGATCCCGCGCGCGCTGCGGGCGGGACATCGGGACGATGACCTCGGGACCGGCCTCACCGACCAGTGCCAACTGCGGCCGCGTCACGATGCCGCCATCGGCAAAAGGCAGGATAGACGACACGTTATCCGAGACCCAACCGGCCGCACTGGCCACGCCGTCGGCTGCACCGCCGATGCCGGACATGATGGTGGAGCCGCCGGGAATCCAATCGACGATTGCCGATTTGAGACTGTCCTTGATACCGGTCCATGCTGAAAGAATGCCGTCGCCGAGCTTGCGGGCCAGTTCCATGCCGGCGGATTTGAGGTCGAAGTCGAAAATCATCATGGACAGTGCGTTCAGGCCATCGATGAACAACGCGGCCGGACTGAATCTAACGATCAGGTCCGTCAGGCCCTTCAATAACCCGCCGTCGAAGGAATCAATCACCGAGGAGAAGCGGCCGGTCACTGAGTCCCACGCCATGGAAAACGCCGACACCACGCTGCCACCAAAGCCCGCAACAGCATCATAGGCCGAAGCCAGCGGTGTCTGGACCCATTCAGGGAGCATCTTCCAGCCTGATGCGAAAACACCCTTGATCCACGTCCATGCCTTACCGACCGCCGCGGTGATGTCATCCCAATGCTTTATGCACAGGTAAACGGTGCCGCCGAGGGCGGCGATGCCGGCGATGGCGAGGCCGATGGGATTTGCGAGGAGCGCCGCGCCGAACTTCAGGGCCGCCGCCGAGCCGACCGACAGGGCCTTAGAGACACCCGAAAGCGCACCAACGAACACCCCCTTGAGCTTGCCGCCCAGGCCGACCATTGCGCCTTGTACCGACACGCCGGCGTACTGCAGGCCGAGGAAGTTTTGTCCGAGTCCGCGAACCGCCTTGCCGACATCCCATAGGGATTTTCCGATACGGATGCCACGCCAATAGAGCCAATATTTAACCACCGATTTGATGACCGGAACCCATCCGCCCATACTCTGCGCGATGTCGTTGACGTACTTCGCCCCGTCCTTTATGGATACCCACGCGGCGTCCAGTTCCGGCTTCAGATCTTCCCATCCCTCCTCGAAGGCGGTCACCCATTCCGGCATGACCTGGGCAAGGTCCTGCGCTGCGGTAAGGATTTTGTCGCTGATGAATTCATGCACCTTCGTCAATGGAGCCCACATCGACTTGCCGACAATGAGTGTCGCGCCGCGAAGCGACTTGCCGATATTGGCAAAGGAGTCGTTGAACCCTTCAGCGTTAATGCCATCCTGCTCGGTGAGTGTTACGCCCAATTTCCGTGCAGCTTCACGTTGTGCGTCGATACCTTTTTTCCCGGCATTCAGGAACGGAATTAACTTGGTGCCAGCCTCTCCGAACAGGTCCATAGCCAGCTTTGTCTTACCGACCCCGTCGGGCATAGCCGCAAATGCTTCTGCTAGGTCGCCCAGCATAGCTTCGGCCGTTTTGATTTCGCCGTTGGCATCGCGAATGGAAATGCCGGTGCGGGTGAAAATGTCCTTCGCCTTCTGGTTGCCGCCCAGGGCGTCGGCAATAACCTTGTTCGTCTTACCCATGGACATTGCGAACAACTGCTGGTTGACCCCTGCCATGTCGGCCGCGTAGGCCAGCTCAGTATACGCCTGGGTCGTCATGCCGACGCCTTGGGCCGTCTTATGCGATTGGTCGGCATAGCCGGCGGAGGATTTGGCAACGCCGTAGATGGCACCACCAATGAGGCCGTTACCGGCAAAAAGGCCGGCGGCGATTTTCCCAAGGCCAAGCAGCTCGCCCTTCAGCCCGCCAAGAGACTTTTTCACACCGCTGACGGACTGTGTCCACGCCTTCAAGGAATTCGCCGAAGCGCGGCGTTCCGCCGCTTTTTTGATATCCTTTGTCCCCTTTTCGACAGCCTTCAACTCGGACGTGGCAGTCCTGGCCGACTTCACGAAGTCGGGCGCAAGTTTGCCGGTCATGGAAAATATGAGTTCGAGTGTTTTTGCCATCGTCCTACTTTTCCGATTCTTCCCGACCGATACGTCCGGCCGCCCTGCTCACCCGCCGTAACCGCCATAGCGGCAAACGCATGAAATAGTCGAAGCCACCATTTGAGAACCGTGCCAGCCTTAGTGCATGGCTAACCACGTCCTCAACCGTTAGTTCGTGATAAAATTTTGAACACGCATCACGATAATCGCGTTGTCCTTGAAGCTCAGCCGGCGAATGTCGGCGACGTTCATTTTCGCCGCTCGCGCGGCGATATACTGGCAGTATGTGGCCGATGAAACCGGGTTCAGTACAGCAACCATATTGCCGTCGGCGCGCATCTCCGACTCGATGTTTTGCATCGCGTCGCCTGACATGCTGTCGAAGTCCAGGACAATTTTCCGGATCTCCTTGCCATCGACAGTGATGGGTTTGTTCAGCTCATGGACCACGTAGCCGAGACTCTCCTCCGGCTGCGCCGGGGAAACTTCGACAACGGGTGATGCCGAGTCTTGAACGTCTTCCGAAACAAAATTCGTTCCAGTAATTTCGTAAGGGGGTCTTTCCACTTCACTTCCTTTCGTTAGCCAATGGCGGCGCGGACTTCGGCCAGTATATCGCGGCCTTCGACGACAAACATCATGTTGAGCTTATCGATTTCGATATAGTCGTAGCCGTCGTATTGTTCCTTGTAATACAACACCTCCATCTCGAGACTGCGGTCCTGCGTCTCCCCGGCGGCATGTTTGCCGGTGGTGAGGGTTTTGAACTCGCCCTCGATGATGACCTTATGCTGCCTGACCGCATACCGCCCGTTTTCGCTCACCTGCACGGCCGCCCACGCTTCCAGGTGGTGAGTGCCGGGATGGAGAAGCCGGAATTGGTCAGGGGTGACGGCGCGGATATTGAAGGTAACGGACATGGAGTCGAACATGCCGACAATGGCCTTCGTGATTTTGCCGCCGATACCCGCACCGCTGATTTCCGCCGCCAAGGAAGTCAGGGAGGGAAAGTCGATGGTGGTGATACCGATCATTGTTTGCGCTTCGTTGTAGAGCTTATATTGGGCGACCGCTTCCGGAATGTTCATGATGCCGTTCTCCTTTCGGCGCTATGTTCAGACTGCATTAAACAGGGTTGCCAGGTAGGTCGGATCATATTCCAGAACGAAGTCGATATGCTGTGCTGGCGGGATGATCCCGAGCCAGCAATGGAAGCGCACCGAGCCGCCCATCATGTCCACGATGTTGTTTTCCGATTCCAGAAGTTCGATCCGGCCACCATGAATAATCTCGCCGGACGTCAGCGAATTAAGGTGGTACTGCTCGGAATTCACCATGGTCTGGACCAGTCGCCGGGTCAGCGGATAGTCGACTTTTTCCCAACATGTGGTGATGAGATAGTTCCCATACCAGGCCATCATGCGCCGTGCCGGAATGAAGTAATCCTTCGGGTCCATGTTGTCTGGGTAGCAAGCGGTATGATTGCCCCACAGCTTCCAGCCGTTGGTGAAGTTGGTGACCGTGACGATGCCGTTTTTGTCCAGGAAGGTGATCTTTTGGTGGTCAAGCCGCACCTCTTCACCGTTGGCGACACAGCCGGTGATGGGAAGAGATTTATTGGACGGCGAAACGAACGGGAATCCCCGATTTTCCGCGTCAGTGGCAGCCATTCGCGCGGCCGCGAGCGTGGACAACCGCACCACCCTGTCGCCGACGACAGCCTTTGGCCAGCATACGATCATGTCCTCGGATGTGAGGCCGTTATGCTGTTTGTACGACGGTGCGTCGCTGTAGCGTGGAATCACGGACGCGTTATCGGCAGGCAGATCGACGACTGCCACCCCAGCACGAAACGCGCCGTTAATCGACTTGATTTTCGCGGTTAATACCAAGGCGACGGCGGGGTCCTCACCGAATTTCGGCGCAAGAGCGATGGCCGGCACTTCCCGATATTTCGGAAAAACGTCGTCGATGAGGGAAATTCCCGTGGTGAGGCCGGAAACGGTGTTGTAGCCGCCCATACAATCGATCAAGGTGACCATGTCCGGAGCCGCATAGGCGTAGCTGGCGGTGACTTCCGTCACCGAGGTCAGCGCGCCGTCGTCCAGCACGGTAATTTCGCCGGTGACGGCGTTCAAGTGGTAGTCAACGCCCGCCTGGTACGGGTCGCCGCCGTCGGTCGGCTTGAGGACGGCGCCGCCGATGATGTCGGCGTGGGCGAGCGCGCCCTTACCCGCACGAATTTTACCGATTCGGCTGAAACCATCCGGCGATGCACCTCCGGATTGAACAGATTGATGAAAATCATCGGTGAGACGTTCATCAATTGGAAATAGGTATAGGCGGCTTCCGAAAGCGTCCAGTGCTCGAAGCCGTCGATGGCGGTGTCGATGCCAAAAACCGTCCCGGCTTCCTTTAGGTCATGAACGATTTCAATCCGGCCAGGACGCACGCGCGCCTCATCCACGGCCGCAAGGCGATGGATGGGCGCGCAGCCGAGAATCACCGGCAGGGCCGACATACTTTTCCGAGGTGAGAGTAGGCTGGTCGGGACCTGGTTGACGGTCACGCCGTGATGGTAGGTTGCAGTCACTTCGCGCCCTCCTTGATTCGCTTGCGGCTTGCCTCCAGAACCGCGCGGCTCACAGAGGAAAGGCGCGATTGCGGGTCCTTGAGCTCAGCGATGGCCTTGCCGACTTTGGCGACCGGCACCAGGAGATGACGAAATTCCGGCTCGATGAGCGCCTTCGCCTCCCATGCCGCCGGCAAGCCGTTATTAAAGATGTGTCCGTGCGAAAAAGGCGTTCCGTCCTCGACCAAACTCGGCCCGACGTACATAATGGTGCCCGTCGGCTTGCTGCTTTGAGCTGCAGGGGTCGGTTCGGGCTTGGTGGCGTCCGTCGAGCTGCTGTTTCTTGCCATGAATACTCCTCCAAAAAATGCTGTAATCAGCGTTTGGCGTCGATAATGCCGTCGTGCATGACTTTGGGTAGGGCCATCGCCCTGAACTGGACCGAAATCGCGCCCTGATAGTAGTTCCCATGAGCCTGTAGGCCGGAAGTGTATGGGGTGTCGGTTTTGCCAACGCCCTGTGAATAGGTGACTGGTGAAGCAAGCTCGAAATAGTCGTCCTGCCAGTACAGACGAGACGTCAGGACGCCCACAATTCGCTCGGCCATATTCTCCAGGTCATGGAGGCCGGCCTCCGGGTCTTCCCCTGGGACATAAACGGCGAAAACAATGTCCACATCACGGAGGTATCGTGGTTGTGCTTCGCCATTCCACTGCCCGCCGGAGGATTTCACGAGAATGTACGGGACATCCTCCCCCTGTTCTTCATCAGAGCGTTTCGGCGGCAGGTGGCCGAGGTGGAAGTGCGGGGTGCAGTAATGCTCCGCACCGTCGGCGTCGACCGGGTTGCCATCCATTACCGGTTCACGGAATGAAAAATCCGCAAAAGCATCCCGCAGCGCGTCACGGATGTCGGAAAGAAGAAGAATCGCTGACGGTCCACTCATCCAAAATCCTTTACCAGCCGGTCCACCAAGTGATCAAGTTGCTTCAAATACCGTTCCTCGGCGTTTTTGACGACAATTTCGACCACATCGTCATCATCCGCCATTTGTGGCACCGCCACGAAAGTAAGCTTCGACACGGGAAAGCGGCCCTTCATGTGCTTGACGACGCCGTTTTTCACATACTTTTTGACCTTCGGCGTGGCGCCGCGCTTTCGTTGCCACACGATCAGCTCCGGGCTATATATATCATTGATAAATGCATGGCGAAAACGGACTGCATTACCCAAAAGATTGACCAGCACCCCGTTTTTGAAATGCGTGTGGCCCTGCATCTTTTGCGAGGGGCCAGGGTGGAACTTTTCCAGCCCCAGTCGCTGCCCTTTGACAATGGCCTTGGCCTCCATGGAGCCGGCCCGGGCGTTTTGAAACGCCCACATGCCCGAATCGTTGACGTCCGGCCGACTGACGCCCTTCTTGGTAAGAATCTTGACCTAGTCTGTCTTGATGCCGCGGGCGGCGCGATTCAGCGCCTTCGACATGTCGGGCTCCATTAAGGTCCCCAACTGCGCGCACAACTCGATAGCTTGGTCGGTGTTGCCGAAAACCTTCAGCTCGATCATGAATTCAACCTGCCAAGGGTGATGATGAAATGGCCGAAGGCCGGCTTCGGGTCCAGCACCTGCCAGTTTTCACCATTGAGATTGACCGTTTCATCCACTTTGGGCAGCCGAGGAAGATCCTTATCGCGGCAAATAACCACCTTCGTTTTGAAGAGGATTCCTGATGCCTCCTCCGCCTCCATCGGAGTCGGCGCGGCACCTTCGGCGATGAGCAGGTCGCGGCCGTTCCATTTCACCAAGCGGCCAAATTCCTCGACATTGAGGAAGACGTCGGTGAAATCCTGCGCCACCTGCTCATAGAATGCCGACCTGCCGGGTGGCGGCTGACTATTGGGCATCGCCGGCAGCGTCCCCGTTGCTGTCGCCAGCGGCCCACGCGTTCATGAGCTTGGCGATAAGTTGCGGCTTACTCTCGGCATTGCTGCAGGCGACGCCGGCCGTTTTCAGGGCGGCGATCAATTCGTCCTTTTTCATGCCATTGATTTCGGCCACCTCCTCTGGGGACAGCCCTTCGGGAATGGAGTTGGTCGATTCCTCCCCGTCGTCCACCGTGACAGATTCGCCGAGGGTGGCGACACCAAGGTCTACCAGTCGTTTCGCCGCCTTGTCGCTGAGGTCCCGGATGACATCCCCCGGTCCCAGCTTCTCGTCGTCATGGGTGACCGGGGCGGTTAAGGTAACACTGGGCATGGCATTCTCCTGTTTATGAGTCGCCGTCTCGTCGGCTAGGCAACCACCCGGGCCACCTGGAAGGCGTCAGCCTGGATAAGGTTCGGGAGGGGCGCGCTCTCAAGCTGGACAAAGCGGGCGCGGCCGTCCTGCTCCTGCCATGTCCACGGGAAACGTGTCGTCGCCGAGAGGCCGTTCAGATTCTGGATCAGGCCGTAGTTCATACGGGTGCGCGCTTCGGTGGAGGCGAGGAGAATGGTATCTTCCGGCACCATGGGCTTGGACTTCTTGTCCGCCGGGTCCACGTACCACTCGTCATAGGCGTAGAGATCGAGCATGGAATCGTTAAAGGTGCCGATATAACGAACACCGTTACCCAAGTCCTTAGTCTGGATGAGGCCCATTTCGAAGCGGCGGTTGTCGAGTTTTTCCTGCACCTTCGGATTATTGCGGATGGCCCTGACCACCTTCCGTCCACAGATAGCATGAGTGGGAGAAATACCGCACCGTTCGATGATTTCCGACCGCCACAACTCCACATCCTCAAGGGGATCGCCGCCTGCGTCCCACATCGAGCTGCCGGACAGGACTTTCTTGTGGATGTCGTCTTCGTAACCGAAGTCGATGGTGCGGTTGATTCCGGGACCGACGATGTGCAATTTGCCGGTGAAGAGCGCTTCGGCACACATAACCTCTTCACGGCGGATAATGCGTTCCTCGAGCTGCGCCAGGTCCTTCCCGAGCAGCTTCGCGGCCCGCGCCATGGGGGTGAGTTCATCGTAAATGGTCTCGCCGGCAAGCCGTTTCAGCAGGTCGGCGACGCGGGTGGGCATCATCTCCTTAATATAGGACGGCTTTGTCGAGACAGTGAAATAGCCTTTGCGATCCACGACATTGCCGGTGTTGTCCGGGGCGGTGAATCCGGCAATGCACCGCTGGGTCTTTTCGATATCAATGCCCACCTCTTCCGTCGCGAAGGTCTCGACATTGGCGAAAAAGGTCTGCTGAAGAAACCGCTTCGGAATAGAGGCCTGCCGAAGGGCGGCCATCATGGTCCGCGGGTTGAAAAGGAACTTCTCGTCCAAAGCCATGGCAATTCCCCTTATTGGTTGCTAAAATGGTGATCCGCTATACTTCCGGCACTAGCGGGCGGGTTCCTTGAAGAAGATGCACAGGCGCCGTGCTTCTTCGAAGTGCGTCTCCCAGGTGTCGCTACCACCGAACTCCACGTGGTTGCGATTGAACTCCCCGGTCAAGCTGATGACGCCGAGGGCGTCGCCATCGGTGGCATCCACATCATGCAGAAGCACACCATAAACGTTTTCCGTGCCGTCGGACTTGGAACTGTCCACAAGGGTGCACCGACTGTCCGAGGTGGCTTTTCCGACGACGGCGCCAGCGGCATATTTCCTGCCGGCAGTCAGGGTGACAGGCAGCGTCGAACGCGGGAAATCGCCGGCGAGGATGTTCTGATACTCCATCGTGCCGATAATGTTCAGGCCCATTTTTGCTCCTCTTACATGCTTCGATGAATGATGGTGACGCGACTAAACCGGGCGGATACCGGCCGCCATTGCGTTGATGAGATCCTGCTTTTCACTGGCGGCGCTGGACGCACTCGCGCCTACCGAAGCGACAGGCACATTCGCGGCGGCAGACTCGTCGATGCGGGCTTTGCCCATTGCCTGCCGAGCATGGCTTTCCGCCTTTGTGTAGGCGACAGCGAGGTCGGCGGCCGACATGGGAGTGGTAAACATCGCCTTCTCGACCAGCGCCTTCTGCCCGATCAGGCCAAGTTCGCGGATTTCCCGGAGACGTGTCCGCTCGGCGGCGATGCCGGCGGAATAAGCGGCCTGCCACACGTCGGGGGCCTTGGCCTTCATGGCCTTGTTCGCTTTCGCTCTGGCGCGGGATTTACCGGTTTTCGGCTCCTCATCATCGTCCTCGGCTTCTTCTTCTTCATCGACATCGGTCGCGGCGTTCTCGCCCTCGTCGTCGTCATTGTCTTCGGGGATGGTGTCGACGGCGGCGGCGGTATCCTCGTCATCGTCTTCGTCGGTGCTGGCACGGTTGGCGGTTCGGGCCGAAATAACGGGGGTTCCCATACCTGTGAGCATGGCAGTTCCTTCCATATGAGAGTTGGTTGGCCTCGCGGTTGGCACGCTAGCCAGGACATCGTTTAGAACGCCGATACGGTCGATCATTCCACGTGACAGGGCGTCATCAGCCAGGAATACACCGCCTTTTCCGAAGTTCTCCGAAACGTCTGAGGTATCGAGGCCACGGAACTCGGAGACTGCGCCGATGAAAATGTCGGCCATCGCATCAAGCTTTTCTTGTATATCGCGCCGCCCGGCCGCACTTTTGGGATCCGCATACTTTTTTGGAGACTGTGAGGAGACAATTACATAGTCCCGGAGGCCCTGGGCTTTACGGGCAACACTATCGTCGGTCCAGGCGGTAATAACACCGATGCTTCCGATGTGGGCGGTGCGGTCCGCGACGATGGAATCGGCGGCACAGGCAATCCAGTAGGCGGCACTGGCACAATATCCGGATGCATAGGCGGTGATTGGCTTGATGGAATACGACGCGCGGACGAGGCGGGCGAACTCGTGCACACCATTCGCCTGCCCGCCCGGGCTGTCGATGTTCAAGATGATGTGGTCAACGTCACGATCGGCGAGCGCCCATTTTAGGTCACGGGTCAGTGCGTCGATACTGGTGGCGCCGGAGACGTAATTGAAGGCCTGCGCGTGTGGGAAAATTGGACCGAGGATAGGAATCACAGCGGCACACCGGGATTTATGGGCCTCAAGCTCCCCTCCCCTTGCTTCCCGTATGGACATCGCCAATTCGCGATCGGCGATGGTCCGGTCGGCGATGCCGATGATGAGGTCTAACGATTCCGGGAGAATGGCCCACGGCTCCGCAAAGATGGCAGCCCGGACTTTATCGCAGAGGTTATGCGGCATCTCGTGTTTCCTCGTCGGAGTCGAATAGCGGCGTCTGGCCGGCAATCTTGTACATGCTCTCCAGCAGCAGGTTCAGCTTCTTCAGGAGCGCAAATTCTTCGGCGCGGGTGTACGTGTTCTGCTCGAAGTCCGCGCCGGTCAGTTCCGCCGTTTCGCGGCCCATGGTGGAGAATCCGGCGACGACCTTCATAATGGAGGCGGTGACCTCCTTGACCGGGTCGATCTGCCCGACGCTCGGGCCCATCCATTCGGCGCGGCAGTAGGCGGCGCGGATGATGGGGTCATCCAGGAAACCCGGCGCATACAGCCGGCCCTTGACCACCGCTTCAGTCAGGAACTCTTCATAGACCATCTGGCAAAGGTTGTTCCGAAGCCAGGCGCGGACGATCTTCATCTCCTTGCCGAACTCCAGCAAAGCCGCCCGGCTGGCGGAATAGCTCGACTGGAACACCAGGCACAGCACCTCATACGGGACGCCGAGGCCCATGCCGATCTGTTTGAGGCATGAATTGAAGAACGGATCGAATTGCGCGCTCGGCCGGTTGGCTGTGATGATCTGCAGGTCCTCACCCGGGCGACCTTCTACCCAAGAGCCGGCACCAAGCTGGAGGAGGCGGTTTTCCCACTGCTTTTTGTCCGCCTCGTCATAAACGACTTGCATCCCGTTAAGCGCGCCATCACTTTCCGGCGGCCGTTTGATAAACACCGTCAACAGCGCATTGATGACCGCCGCCGACAGCTCCGCCTCGGAAAACCGCGTCAACTGCTTCAGCGTTTCGATGACAGGTGCCAACGACGGCTCGCCGCGGCTCTGGTCGATGCGCTCAAATTCCATCAGGTGGAGGATCTGCCGGCGGCCGGTCTTCGGACCGAAGATGGGAACCTCCTGCCATTCCGGCACCACATTGACATAATTGTTGCCTGGGTGATCCTTCTGAACGAAGATGGCGACAGGAACGCCATTCTCGTCACGCTTGATCCCGCCGGCGATTTCCTTGCTGTCCGGCTGGTTATTCGGATTATTGACCCGGTCGGCTTCGACGAGCTGCAGGCGGAGATCATAGGGAACGCCGGCGCGAGGTACCCAGGTCATGATGATAAAGCAGTCGCCCCGTACCTTCTGGCTGGTGAAGGCCAACTGCTGTATTTCGTTGAATGCCAGTTGCCGGGCAAAATCGCATTCCCGAGAGTCGGCCCACAGACGAAACTCACGTTCTGCCGCATCCGACCATTCCCGCGCCTGTTCCTCGTCCAGGCCGAGGAGAACGCGGTCGATGGTAGACCGCATCACCAAGCCGGAACCGATAGCACCGGACACCTTACGCTTGATGACGCCTCGCGCCACCGCGCTGTTGTTGTAGAGTGATTGGGAACGGTCCCTGATAACCGGCAGCTCTTCCAACAGGTCGGCGTCCGCCGAGCCGGATGAAGTGGGCCAGCCAGCCATACTGTTTTTATTTGAGGCAGCATTGTACGCCGACCCGCCGCCAGGGAGGCCGCTACCAAATCGCGCGGCCATGGAACTATGAACGTTCATCGCCATCTCGGCTTGCATCAGCCTGACCTTGGCGACGGCGCGGCGCGCGGCCCATCCCGGGAGAAGCGATGAGAATGTTTTGCCAATAAGGCCCATATCAATAATCCATCGGGAGGACGCGGCGGATGACCATTTCACCCTGGCCGATATAGGTATTGAGCCGGGTTTCCCATTCGCGGCGACCGAGACGTATTTTGTCGAGGTCGGCGCGGGTCAGGCTTTGACCGGCGATGGTGTAGGACTGGTTGAGCAACACCGCCTTTTCGGCTTTGGTGTAGAGTCCGACCATTTCCCGCGCTTCATCTATTAGCTCTTGCCGCCTGTTCGCCATGGGAACCCCTACACCTGGATGAGCTGCACGCCGTCGGTGACACGAGAAACCGACGCGGAGTTGTCGACGACTACCGATGCCGCCCGTGTTCGCGCTGCGGGCGAGGCCGTCGGCGGCGCCACCACGCCCGACACTCTCCCGCCAGCTGCCTTACGATTGTGGCGTAGCTGTTCCCAATTCGGATTGGTGAGACGGATCGCCGCAGTGTTATAGACACGGAGGTCGAAGGGTTCGTTGTGCGCCTTGTCCGGCTTTTCCCACACCATAACCCTCTTCCCACCTTTGATTTTTGATTTACGCCGCTCACTGATGAGGCCGGCATAGTAATGGCCGTCATAGCCACGGTTCTCACCGTTTGGAAAGTGGCAATACCCCGGGCCGGGCGCATCCGTTTTGATTCGGGAAAACACGAGGTCCTTGCCCATGTTCACCCCCAGCGCAAAGAGAATGGCCCCGTCCTTCCCGCCGCGCGTCGCGCGGTTCAACAAGGGTTTGTTGTGAAGGCCGCTTCCCTTGATGCTGTAAACCCTTTCCCGCCAACGCGGCTTGGTGTACTGGTAAACCGTATCGGTGCAGTTGCCGCCGGAGTCCACCAAGGTGCAGGAAATCTTGATGGTGCCGCCGTCTTCGTGCTGAAAGACAGTACGGCGAAGATCGTCAAGCTGTTCCCACACGGATGGGTTGCTTGGGTCGCCGGACATGAGTTCGGTCGGGTCGCCACGGAGGACGACATATTGAATGCCCCACGATTCCTCGCCTTCGCCCCATCCCACGATTTCGCATTCAAGACGATTGGTTTGGACGTCGACGGCCATGGTCAATCGAAGAACGCCCATCGGTACTTGCGCGTTGTAAGTCTCGGCGCGTCGCTTCAGGTAATCTTCGGCAATCGACTCGCTGTCTTCTTCCCATGGCAAGCCAAGGATGGTGTTGACAAACACCTGCATCTTGACGATGTCGCCCTCGGCCTCGATGTAGGTGCGGACCACCTCGGCCCACGACAGCCAGCCAAGCGGGCTGTACAGCGCAGACAAGTGGAAGCCGACCCGCCAGTGACCCGGGTTTTTCGCGCGCCACTTGCCTCGGTCCAGCATTTCGGTTTTGTGATATTCCTCGATCTGCCCGGCACATCCTTCGCAGGCCATGTACACGTCATCGGGATTCGCTCGGTCGAACACAAGCTTGTCGAACGTGATTTCCTGATAGTGACCGCAGTGGGGACACGGCACCCCGTAGACCCGCTGATCGCTATCCATATACTTCGGCCAGATGCGCGAGTCCGACATGAGCACGGGGGAGGATGTGAAAAAGCGCTTCCCACGCTTGTAGGTCGCCATGCGCCGTTTGACCTGCTCCACCGGGTCACCGTTGTCGCCGACATTACCGGGCCACCTGTCGATTTCGTCGCCGTAGATGTTGCCGATGGGCTTACTGGCAAGTGCGTTTGATGAATTCACACCAGAGAGAAATAACCGACCTCCGAGAAACCCTTTTTCGAGAATCGTGTTATCGGAGTCCCGGCTTTTGGCCGGCCGTAACTTACTACGAATCTTCTCGCACAATTCCAGGCTCGGCGCGATACGTTGCTTCGACCATTCCGAGGCGTTGTCATCGGTCGGCTGCAACGCCAGAATCGGGCCCCCGACATAGTCGATGAGGTATAGGATCCAATTCAGCGCCGCCTCGGTGGCACCGATTTGTGATCCTTTGGCGAAGATCACCTCGGTGGCCTCGCTGGACACCGACAGAGCGTCCATGATTTCAACCAGGTACGGAGTCCGGTCGTTTCTCCATGGCCCAGGTGCGGACGAGCCATCCTTCGGCAGGATGCGGTAGCGCTGAGTCCATTCCGAAACATCCATCTTTGGACGCGGGCGGAACGTTTCGAAAAAGCCGTCAAGGTATGGCGAAATCATGCCTGTGCTATCTCCGCACCTTCGTCAATGTCGGGCGACCCGCACCGCTTGCGGATCTCCCTGATGACGAGGTTTATCTCGTCCATGATCAGCTCGTGTATGGCGCGTGCGTTGTTCATGGCCGCCAGCCTGTCAGCGAGCCGGTCCGGCAACGCCTGCAGGGAACTAATAAGAACCGTGCCGAGCTCCGCGCCGTCGGTCTTCACCTTCTGGATGGGAACAAGCGTCCCATCCTCCCGCATGGCCCGAAGCATCGAGTTCCGGGCATCCCAGGCCTTTTTCACCGCCTCCATGAAAAGGATGCGCTGTGCCGGATGATCAATATCCTGGACCGACCGAAGCAGCTCGGAAAAGTCCGAGAAGTCCGTACCCGACCCTGGGTCCATCGTTTCCAACGAAATTGCCGTCACCGCTGTTGGTGAAGCTGCTTGCGGATTTTTCGTCGGCCGGCCGCCATGGCTTTTCCCCTCGCGGTGTCGACTCTTTATCGCGCCGTGATCACCCCGCGCCGAGTATTCCTTACCTGCCACCGCCGGATTGAATAAGGGCCGGCCCCGTGAATCGCGCGCCGCAACCGTCAACCACCCCTCTTTGATCCCTTTCGACAGCGTCGTGCGCGAGACGCTGAGCAGTTCCGAAAGCTGGGTGGTTGTGACAAGCTTCGCCATTGCATTTGCGTAAACCTGAATCGCAGAGGTTTACACAACTGGCGCGCCGGAGTGGGACGGGTAATACATGCCATGGCGCGAACCCGGTTGTGTAAACTGCGTAAACCCTAAAAAATCCTGGCTGACTAACCCTATTTCGTGAGTCGCAAGGCACCCGCAGGGGTGACCCCGCCGGGAGTACCTACGCCGTCCGACCAGCGATCAACCTCGTCATAAATGGGGATCGTAAATGCTGATATAAAAAGAGTTGCACGAGCATCTATGGTCGCCTTCTGCGACTGCAATTCAAAACAGGTACGGGCAGAAGACGCGTAGCCATTGTTACCTTTCGGTGATTGTGTGAGCTGCGTGGTCATGTCTGCCCGTCCAAAAAGTGGTGCGCGGTGCTGGATTAAACCAACTCATCGCTCTCGCATTCGCATGCCATTGGTCTTACTGCGGGCGCAGGGTAGATGCCGCGCAAATAATTCAGCCAGGACGAAACAAAAAAAGACGCGTCAACCAGGAGGACAGTCCTGGCCGACGCGTCTTAAAATGCCCCGTGGCGGGTTGAGATTGAAGGTGGCTTCCAGCCTTCCTACTTTCTCGCTTCGCCCTGGCTAATAGATTGAGTTTGAAACAAGAGGCGGATTCGAACCGCAACACGCATCGCGCACAGTGACCCTGTCTCGTGTGGTGGGGTCTTCCTCATTACGCCACCAAAGGCCCGCCATATGCCTGTTTCCGCTTGCTCCAAGGTTGACTGTGTTCGTTCTTACGTCATCCAAACGAAATTGCAAGTGTAATCATTGGAAATTGAGTATTATATCAAAATCGCTACCATATCTTGTGGATTCGGAGAAAAACATGTTCGCATGGATAAAGAAATCTCTGGCAAAATTTGCGACTCTTGATCGGTCTCAAACCTTCATGACAGCAGAAACACATCGCAGCAGAAGAAACATGGTTGGCATTGGCTTTGCCATTATTTTATTGTGGGGCTTGAAACTTGATATTAACTCATTTCAAATCTTTGGAATGCAGATCAATCCTCGCGCGTACAATATTACCTGTTTCCCTGAGCCATCGGCTCATTTGCAGACGCCGGTTTTCAGCCTCAAGTTCGTTCTTCGTGTCGTTATTTTGTACGAACTTTTAGTATTTCTTTCTCGGTTGTATAATGATTTCTACGCAATCCACGACCAGCCTGGCACATACGACGGCCATATGGATGCCGGATGGGGGTTATTATCCACAAGAGATAAGATTAAAAAAACGATTGAAGAAGTACACGGCGTAATGGAGCTCGCTCTAAAAAGTCATCCAAACACTGATTTAAAAGCCCAATACCAACAGGTACTGGGCAACCTCGAGGATACCCTTAAGACATTTTATAAACGAAGCTGGTCAATCGCCATAAAAGAAGCGACTCTATTTTGGCTGACAGAAATAATTATTCCCGTGGTTATAGCTATAACTGCCGCTTTTTTTAAGTTGGAGGATTTGAGGTTACGATAGATTCGCGAGTTGTAATTCTCAGACCACAATTCGAGCACATTCGCCTCCGTCTTATTCCATTATGGACAGGTCTACTATCGACCACGATTGTACTTTTTCGGCATGAAGGGCAAAAAAATGCCATGAGACTCCCCTTTATTGGCCAAGACCTCACCTCCCGAATCCAAATAATTGATTGATAATTGGCTTTCATCTCGCTAACCCGTTGCCGCGCCTACATCGAGGCCCCGAAAATGCGCCTCTTTTTCCCGCCGCCGTGCACACCAAGAAAAATGGCCGTTTTCCCTTATGCCACAGGGGTCAATGGCCACTTTTGCCCGAAAAAACACCTCTTTACCCTCATGCCGTTTTGCTATCTCTTGACAAAATAAGCTTTTCTATCGCATTAAAGGCCGGTTTCGCCTGCGACGCCTTTCGGTGCCGGTACACATCCGTCGTCGTCAGCTTGAGGTGGCTGGCGTGCGCCGACACCGCCGCCGACGGCACCTCCGGCTGATCGTCAAGCCATGAGACAATGGAATGGCGGATAATGTACGGCCGGCTGAGCATTATCCCCAGCCGCGCGCACAGCCGCTCCGTCGCCTTGTCCAAATTATCCGTCATCCAGCCGCCGGGATTTCGCCGACACCGGCCCGTCATACATATAATGAGAGGGGAATCCGTCGGCGGGTGTTTCCGCACCCTCTTCCCAAGGTCGAGGCACTCCCGCGCCCATCTATGAAAAACAGACCCATACTCGATGGCGTGGGTCTGCTCCTGGTGCGTCTTAATGCGCCGGCAATCCAACGTCCCCGCCCTGTCCTGCGTCGGTAACCGCACATCCGCGCGCCGTAACGCCGCAGCCTCCGATGGACGGAGATTAAAAAGAAGCATGCCACGGAAAAACAAGCCCATGTCCGGCCGCGCCGTCTCGATGGCGTCGATAATGTCCAGCAGGTGGTGAATCTCCATCACCTCCGGCGGCAACCAATTCGTGCCGGCCTTCTTTCCCGGCGTCTACATCCTGGGCGTCACCAGCAGCGGCAATGCTGCCGGCGCGTACCCCTTCCCCTGCGCCCACCGCGCGAATGCCTTCAACGCCCCGACGTCCGCATTCACCGTGTCGCGGGTGACGTGGTCGCCGCGCTGCGGGCGATCAAGGCGACGCTTCATCCAGGCGATGACGTCTTGTTCGGTGATGGTGTCTAAAGGTGCCGAGTGGAACGCCTGGTCGAACGCGAGGAGGCGACGGCGATAAAGGGCGGCGGTGGATGCGTTGCATGATTTTTTGGCAAGGCCGGCCAATCGGTCGGAAAGGAACTCGCCAAGTTTTTGGCGTATGGTACAGCATGGCGACCTGACACCGTCGAAATCGCGGTGGACCTTTGCCCTGGCAGCCGCCGCGATTTTAAGGAAGCGACGTTTATCCGGAAGATTATCAACCCACTTCGAAATGGTGACGCGAACCAGACGCTTTTTACCCTTCCGCATCGGCCAGCCCCTTCGGTAATTCAGGGAAGTATCCCCAAAATTTGATTATTCTCGGAAGACTGGGTTCCTCACCACGAATATAGGTATCGATAAGATGGCCGCGCTCATTATATGCTATGATTTTCCGATACCTTTCCGACAGAGTCTCATATGTCCCGTCATTTTCAACCCAACGCACCACGCTCGTCCCCGGCTCCGGCGTGCGGCGGTTCCATGCAGCAATAGCTACTTCCATTCCAGAATACCGGCCGGTTTCTTCTCTGCACGCATGACACTGGACACTGTATTGACCAAAGCTATATGCCTCAATTCCGGCTTTACCGCCGCAAAACGGACACGACTTTAATTCCTCACTCATCGCACACCTCCTTCACCTGTTCCCAACGGCCTCCAATGCGTCGGCTGATAATAAACGTACATGGAGCCGTCCGGGAAGAACCACAGCCGCCCAAGGCGTTTCAATGGCTGTTCATTGCGCTCGCCCTTGGCATCCCTGACGATGGTCACAACGGTCGACTGCTCGGGCGCGGTCCGTATCGGTAGCCACTTCATCACTCCATGCATGGTGCGGCCTTTCTCATTCGCCATAAACCATTCAGTAAGATCCATCTACACTCGCATTGACAGCACGGACACTGTGAACTTGGCGGAGTTTCCGGCCTGTCGAGCCAACTTAAGAACCGAGTAAGCGATGGTGGACTACTGTCTTTAATGTGTCCTGGGAATGGCATGGCGCGGCCTCCTTCAATTCGGTTCCGAATAGAAACATCCAATTCCGGGGCAAACCAACAAATTTGCGCCTGGTTTAAAATCAAGATAATGCTCCCCGCATCGGGGACACAACACCCTGCGCCAGTCTTGGTGCCAATTTCCTCTGTTCGACGGCGATGCGTCCCCGCGTTCATGGGCCGCACCGCAGTCAGGGCAATAGCACATACTCATGGCGTGACCTCCTCCTACTCTATAAGTACGCCACCGCACCACGGGCAATAATTCACAAGCGCCGACGTTCTGCCTCCCAGCCCGTAGATTATGTAATTCTTCATCGTCATTTTCTTCTTGCTCAGTATCAATTGACGGCGTAGACCCTTTCCAGAACCAGAGGCTTTGAGGGCTTCGGCCATCGGTGCGCACGTTGATTCAACGCCGCCCTCCCTGGTCCCCTTGCAGCGATTCTTCGCCGCTTCCCGCTTACTGGCCTGATCAGGCATGGTGAGCCTCCTATTTGTAGATAACCTTCTCTGCCACATCGAGCAGCAGGAAAATCGGGTAGAGAATGCATATCACCGCAATCCAGAACAAGAACTTCAGGACTTGGAACGGCAACCTTAGCCGCCGAGTCTCATCCCTGTTAAAACCTGCATCCAGCCAGAGTTCTTTGAACCACAGCTTGAGTCTATGGTGACGTTGCATCGCTATGCCTCCTTATCGTGGTGATAACACCCACGCCCAAAACGAGGCATGAGGGAATTTCTGATTGAATACCCACCAATCTACGTACAAGAGCGCGAACAATGCCACACCAGGTATAATTCCCAAAATTACCTCTTGCATGGCGCGACCTCCTTCTTCAGTTCACGAATCAACGTGGTTAATTTCACCAAAATGTCACCCGTCGTTTTTCGCTCTTGCATCCTGTCCGCAGTGATGATCCGACGAATCCGCCGCACCATATCCATACAACTGTCGCTATGGGCGCATGGGGCGGCGGCCCAACACTCCACCCCTTCCGGCAATTCGCTGGCGCGGTAACAGGAGAAGACGCGGACAATCTTTTTTGCTACTTCATGATCCTCCGGTAATCTATCGTAGCCAATTATTCGGAGTGTTGGAGGGCGTCTGCGTGGCATGGCTCAGCCTCCTTTGAGAGACAATCAGGACACCTCACATCGTCACGTTCCTCATATTGCGGGTTACGTTCTCTTGCACACTGGGCGCAAAACGTATCGCCGCACACTTCGCATGACCAGATGCAGCCTCTATCGGCGTGACCGGTTTCCCAATGGATGATTTGACCGCAATACTTGCATGCCCACATGTCCTCGTCCTGGATTGAAAGCTTGAGGGCTTCGTATAGGTTACAGGCCTGTTCCCGCAACGATGATATTTCATCACCCATATGCCGTTCGATGATGTTAGCGATATGCACCAGGTCGTTTTGTGGAGCCTCGTGAAATTGAAGAAAAGGCAGTTGCTCTTCAAGGCGAGTCTTTATCAGTGTAAATATTTCCTCCGCCGCCCGCTTGCTGGCTTGGTCAGGCATGGTCAGCCCCCTATATCTGGACAAATGCAATCCCATAGATAATCGGCGAATTGAATTTCTTTATTCTTGGTTATCACTCCACCGATAATCTCGATGTCCTGGTTAAACCCCACGCCACACTCAAATCCATAAATCCTCATATCAACCGAGAACTCCCGACACAAACGCAGTAGTTGTTCAGCGTTTATGCCCCATGCGGCTTGTATTTGCAGGCACAACGTCTCGAGGGCATCCCAAGAATCAGAATATATTTCGATATAGTCCTGCCTGATGAAATGCCGGCTTGTCCCCCTGATATACGAATCCATCACCCCCTCAGTAATGGAAAAGCTACAACTCACTGCTTCGGTATTCACTTCCATGTTTAATGGCGTTGTTTTGACTATCGGCACACCATCGGTGAATTCGGTTTTTGTAGAAAATATAGATTGTTCCACGAAACTTTTTAGGTTGCACATTTTACCTCTTACTCTTAGTGTTCCTTCGCACCAGTTGGGCATTGCATTCCTCTTTCCAATCCCTATAATGCCCCGTGGGGCGGTCGGGACTCTCGTGCTGGAGTTCCAAAAATGGACACATTGAAGTTTTCGCAAATCGTCATTAACGATCAGCCGCATCCGCAGGTAACCGGCATCCTCTACGCCAAACCAGATCCCGGTGTCGTCCTGGCACACCTCTATAACCCATCGCGCCATCCGTTGCCTGGGGTCTGTTCGTGCCAGCCGATTCATTTGTCCGCCTTATGCGCAAACGGAAAGCCCATGGCGAAAGTCGCCGGCTGGGTCACCTCAATTAAACGCATGGATGGGCAAACCCGTTATCATCTCGCCCTGTACCGCAAGGACTATACCGTGCGCCCTGTACCGCAATACTTGACGCACCCTGCCGCCTACACCCGGAGAGGACTGCGAGAATTGTTGCGGGAACACCTCTGGTACCACCGGTTGGTAAGGTTCGCCGATAATTCGCACGAACAGAGTTTGGTGGCCGAACGCATCTTTGAGTGCTGCTTGGCTCTTCAACGCAGACCCGCAGTTATCGGGATGCACAAACGGGAAATTGCCGAGAATTAAGCTTTCCCACCACTATCCGCAAACAAAGTTCTCCATTCTCGTTATTGCCGCCCGCATCCACGGTCGCTGGAATTGCATCCATTCTGGATCGCGGGCTCCGGTCTCATCCCGCCACAACATCGCCATCGGGAGAACGCCGAGGGCGAGGGTGGCGCGCAGTCGCTTTTCCGCCGCCATGGTGTCACCCGGGTACCCGATCAGGCAATATGCCCGGACACGTTTGGAAGCCGGGGTGAAGCCTGCTTCCTGCATCATGCGCGCCGCCTGCACCAGCGGTTCCCAATCGTCCAGCGTATCGTAGGCGAAAAAAACCTGCTTCGCCGAGACGTCCTCCAGCAGTGCGACGTGCCACCTCTTCAGCCGCGCCGCCTCGAGTCCGCCGGTCAACTCCACCCGCCCCCATGCGCTGCCTTTTCAACATGGCGAAAACTTTGCGGATGTGCTCTTCCGAACAGGCGAGGAGGTTGTCGTCCAGCACGTTGTAACCCTCGGTGATCGGTAATTCCCGAATATCGCCCTCCCGCTTCGGCACCGAACAAAACCAGCACCAATTCGGACACCCGCGCGAGGTGATTACGTATCCTGGTTTGAGGTACATGCCGGGAGTGAAGTCGCCGCCCGCCGCGCCCATGGCCGGCCCGCCCATGGTCACCTGCGCTACCCGCTCCCACGCTTTCGCCAGGCGTTCAGCACGTGGGATGTCGTAGGTGAAAGTAACAGAGACATGTACTTGATCAGCCTCGACAGGAAATAACCCCGGCTCGTCGTAAAAGGCGAGAGCGTCGACGGGACTGGCTTTGGTGCGGCGGGGAAAGACGCGGGCGATTTTCATCATTCACCCTTGACCTTGGTTATGGCGGCCTCGTGCTCGTCGTCTGCTTTGCGCCAAGCATTTTGGTAGATTCTTGAGCGCCCATAAAGGGACCACACAACGGCCTTCGCTGAAAAATTGTGTTTCTGAGCGTCGAGGTATTCCTTTGCCTCGTCCCTGCTGAAAAACGGGCCGGCCAGCGCATTGACAATAGAGGCGACGAATGATTTATCTTCACGATCATCAGATACGCGCTCAGGATCTATGATCATCCAGTACGGAGCAGCGCATGCTTCATTATCCGGCATCGGAAATTGAATTTTAATAATAGGGCTTTCCATCACTCCCTCCATTTCACCTAAAACGTGTCGATGGTTTTGAAGACAATTCCACGGCAGTATTTCTCACCGCCTTCAAGAATATCAAAAGTGGCGTGCGGAATGCTGGTCTGATACGTCCATGAATACCCATCGGAATCCCAAATTGCCGTGATGGTGAAGGCGGTCTTTAACTGTTCTGCAAAGTAGGGACATTCCGAATCATTGCATTCATTGGCGAGTATTTTCCCATCCTTTAGGTAAGCTGTACCGCCTCCGTAGCATCCAATTTCATCTTCAATCGCACCATCGAACTCCATATTATCATCGCTGTAGCCGTAAACAGCGACGAGTCCGCTTTGTGCCGCCTTTTGGATTTCTTCTTTGGTGATTTCTTCGCCATATTCGCGGCCGTTCAAGAGTGCTGCCAATTCCTCTTTATTCATTGCTATCTCCATTTTTCTATCAGGCATTACTATATCCTGCCGTCACCGTCCCTCACGTGCTCAAGTATAGCGTCAAGTTTCGCAACAGTATTTTCAGCCTGGCGCTTCCGTTCGTTCGCCCGGGACGAAAGTGGATTGTGGCGCAACTCATCCTCAGCCGCGGCGAAAGAACAAATCGCCTTTGCCATTACCTTCCAAGCAACATCGACGAGTGGTTTGTGGACGTTGTGTTCTGCGACAAGCTGCTTACCCAAGGTGAGGTTATTACCAACGGGCAAAATCAGCGTTCCGTCTTCCTTCGAGCGGATCTCATGCCCGCCTGGGCAGGTTACCAATTCCCATGTCGCCACGACTTGTCTCCTCTAATTCAATTCAGCTTTGCCGGCATCGGTGACGTAGTATAGGAAGTTGTTGCAAAACGGAAGTTTTCGAACAGTCATCAGGCCCTTTTCCACAAGACCCTGACATACCTCATAATCATCTGATTCTGGCCCTGTGGAAAAATAGTTCCTATACGAACTATCCTTTGACGAAAGCCCGAGAGCATGCCGCATAATCTCCCGTTCCCGCTTGGTGGTCGAAATTTCAGGCATAACCGGTCTCCACATACCAACGTTTAAAGAAGCCGTCGATTCCGCACAAGGTCCTCAATTTCCCATAATGAAAGAATTGCCACAAAAATCCCAACTTTGACGAACTGCTCAAAATTCATATCGCAACCGATGAGGATGAATGAACCGACAAACAGTAATCGTATCCATATTTTGTCCGCCATTTCCGCTCCTATACCCCTAATGATTCCGCCATCTTCGCGCACGCGTCATCCAGCCGTGTTTGCAGGAAAGCACGATCGGTGGACATGCTGCTGTCGGTCGCGCCCTCGACCTTGAGGGCGATGTCACCCTGCTTTGTAAGCATGAAGGACGTGACGACGGCGCCTGGAAAGTCGCGTTCAAGTCGGGAGCAGAGAATCAACTGCGTCGCCGACCACACCTGCTTGGAATATTTTCCAGCATTGGCCGATTCAAGCCGGAGCCGCAAATCCTTGCGGACGCCCACCATGGTATACTCATCCAAAGAAACGTGGCCCTCGGGTCCCTTGAAACCGTGTTGCGGGCCGTCGATCACTGGAATGTTCCGATCCGTCCGTGCCTCTTTGAGCACAGTGGGCACACGCGAAACTGGTTTTTTCTGCTTGCTCATGGTCTTCCTTTCGAACTTATGAGAAATTTGAGGCACCACGTTGTTCTTCACACCACGCCTTTTGAACCCGGGATATAACCCATCCGATGCACGGTCGAGCCATTCCATTGCCGATAGCCTTGTATCGGGGGCCATCGGGGTCACTCACCCGCCAACGTTTTGTCTTCTTGGTTTGCCGCACCTGAAAGCCCTGGGCCTGCAACTCCTCCGGAACCTCGTCATCTTCGACATAGCGCCAGCCGTTCCACTTAGTGAGAAGGGTGTAATCATCGGGAAGTCCCTGGAGGCGTTCGCATTCACGAGGCGTGAGCCGGCGTACCAACCACTCCAAGGCGATATGCCAGCGCTTGACCGTCTCCAATACACCGACCTGGTCAGCGGTGGTATTCGGCGCGCGGTCATACCCTCGGCCGTCATCACCGCGAAACCTGTCCTGAAATGCGAGGACGAACGGCTTGTCACTGCCGCCACCGGAAGAGCGGAGGGCGTGAGCAAGAGAACCACCGACCTCCGGTATGTTTCGACCATCCCGACCGCGCAGTGCAAGTGACATGGCTGACTTGCCATCGTCGCTTCGAAAGGCAATGCACGTCTCTTGTCCCTGGTTTCGCCCAACTGGATGGGTCACCTCACCCGATGCATCCGGATCCTGTGAGCCGTGGAAGGCCACCACCAACGGCGTCCCGCGCCCGGTACCGTCCTCCGAAGCGTCAAAGCCATCGCCGCGTAGTGTGTGGGCAATAAAAGCATCGCTTTCGAAATCGAACTGCGGTGATGGATGAGCCCGCAGCGCCGGAGACACGTCAATGGGCCCGGATGTTCTGTTGCCACCAAATGCTTGTGGTATCAATAAACCCTGTTCCGCATCTTGTTGTGTTGCACTCCCAGCCGCTTTTCCGTTATGGCTTATGGTTCCGGCGACCGGGGTGATAACTCCGGGGGAGATTCCTGCTCCGCGACTGCGGCCAGAGCTTGCCTCAATGGTTCCGGCAACGTCTTCCGGCGCTCGGCGGCGCGGCGGAGAATCCCGGCGCACGCCAGCGAACTCAAATAGAATCGCTTCGGGATGGAATCCGCCGGATCGAGGACATGCGACAAGAAACACACGCTCGCGTCGTTGTGCCAGGCCGAAATATTGGGCATCGAGGACCCGCCACGCGATTGCCCGCTCGGGACCATCAACAACACCCGCGAACGACCACTTCGGGCGGTGCACACCGGTGTCCTTTTCCCATGTCCAGTGGGAAGAGGACCGGCCATGTCGAGGTCTCGGGCCAGGCTCAAGAGGATTGTCATCGCCGGCGAGGGCGGCGAGGAAACAGCCGAAGGCGTTGTCGGCGGTGGAGAGGACGCCGGGGACGTTTTCCCAAATAACGAAAGCTGGAGCAATGTCATTAACCGCCTCCACAAAGCGCAAGGTAAGATTGCCACGGTCGTCGTCCAGCGACTCCCGGCGGCCGGCAACGGAAAAAGCCTGACAGGGCGAGCCACCGACAACCACGTCGCACCGGCCGCGATACTGTGCCCAATCGTGCACGGTCATGTCGCCGACGTTGGGGACATCGGGGTAGTGGTGCGCCAGGACCGCAGACGGAAACGGTTCAATCTCCGAAAAACATATCGGCTCCCACCCCAGCGGGATGGCGGCAACAGAGGCGCATTCGATACCGGAGAAAAGGCTTATATACCGGATCACGCCTGGCACCCCTTCCCTCTTTCGTCCAAAGCGGCGAGGGCAATCCGTCGGCGGAACCGCCGAGCTGCTTTCCGCACCATGCGCGCCTTGGCATTATCGATTTCAAGTTCCCGACGCAATTCGGCGTCTGTCCGCCGGAGCACCTCCCGGGCTGTGGTCACGGTCATCTCGAAATCAATCTTCAACCGAAACGCCCGCATCTCGGCTTCTTCCCGCTCCCGCCGCTGCCTCTCGGTCAGGGACGCGAGTTCGACTTCGCCAAGGAAAGGGAGCGCATAGTCCTGAAGCTGCCCACCGGGTCCCGCGCCGCGCTTGGCAACGATTCCCATCCGGGCCAATACTGCATGCACGGTGTTCACCGCTCTACCCACCCGCCCGGCAATCTCATATGCGTTCAGGCCCTGTGCGGCCAACTCGCGCATCGTTCTTTTCTCTAGGTCGGTCATAACGTGCCCTTTAAGTCCACGCACGAACGCGGTCCATGCGTTGCAGCTTCGAAAGAGCCACAAACATTCGGTCCGGCATCTTTATTCTGATGACCTATGTCCCGGGGCTATTCCTCCGGCGAGATACCGTTCCGCCAGTAACCGCAAGTTGCCTTCCGCGACCTCATACTTTTCGATAAGGGGTGCGTCTGGGTTGCGGATACCTTCTGACTGCTCCCGTTTTATGCCGAGTACATCGGCTATTACCGGATCGGAGCCATCTTCGGCGACGAGAAAATACGCCGTCACCGGATCTTTCTGACCATCACGATGGAGGCGACCAATGCACTGGTCATGCACCCCGGGTGACCAATCCAATTCACCAAAAACAACAACGCGGCACACCTCCTGCAAACCATCCAGGCCAGCCCCGCTCCGAAGGCTCATGCACATCAGCTTGCTTTGACCCGATACGAAAGCGGCGCGGCTTTCTTCCTTCTCGGCTGCCGATTCGCTCCCAGTGAACAGTACCGGATTGAGGTCTCGGAGTTTGTCCTTCCAGATTTCATACACTCCCCTGTGCCAGCCAAACAGCAGGACAGATTCTCCCGACTCGACGAGCAAGCGGACAAAATCTGCAACATACGGCGCTTTCGCCAGCCCAGTCGCCTGACGCATCAACATGTCGAATTCACCGCCGGCGCGCCAACGCTCACCCTTGTCGCTCTGGACCCGACCAAGAATTATCCGGGCAAGGTCGGCGGCGGTGGTTTTAATTTTGTGCAGTTCACGTTCGTCACTGCCGATGGAGTGCTGCACGCGGGAAAGTGACGGTAACTCTCGGCCAACGTTGCGGCGAGTGCGGCGGAGCATCAGAAAATTGTCGCGTAGGTAACAACCAAGCGCAGTTGGGTCACCGATGCGGGGCTTGCTGCCATATGAACATTCACACCATTCCCGGACGAACTCCTCACGATCACCGAGGCCATCCTCACGGAGAATATTAAGGACATTCCAAATTTCGCCGCCGTAGTTGTAGATGGGCGTTGCCGAAAGGCCCAGGCGAAAGGATGCCGCGCGAGCGATCTCCTCGGCCGCCCCATATTTCGCCGCGCCATGGCCGGAGCGAAGTTCCTGGATTTCGTCAAAAACGATGGATTTTGCATAACCCGCCAGCACCCCGGACCACGGCGCCAGCTTGTGATAATTCAGGACTACGACGTCCGGCCCACGCCCCATGAATTTGAGGTCGTATGGTTCCATCTTCTTTACGACATGCACCAGAAGGTTTGGGGCGAAGCGAGCGATCTCCCGTTCCCACTGCCGTGGCAAAAAGGTGAGCGTCGCAACGACGGCGGGGAGGGTGCGCGGATCGGCAAAGGACCCGATTCCTACGGCAGTTTTTCCCAGGCCAACGTCATCTGCGAGAAGCAGCGATCCCGAAGCCAAATACACTTCCACCGCGCGCCGTTGATAATCCCGAAGTGGAATGGAAAGAGCTACTGCCCCCGGTTTGTATTTCGGGTCGATTAATTCTTCCAGCCGGGCGATGTTCTCACGGAATCGGTTTGCCTCGGTGACGAGAAGTCGCCTGTCCTCGATGTCGAGTGGATAACGGTCTGCGAACCACTCAAGATCTCGGCATACCTCCGGATTACTACGGATAGTGATCGCCCGGCCGCCTGACTTTTCGATGCGCGGAAATAACCGTTTCGCCTTGATAATCAAGTGCGGCTCAGCCTCTAGCCGCCAATAGCCATCTTCAAACCGAAGCGACCCGTATGTGCGTGCGTTCACAGTCCCACCCTCACAATTTCCACCACCACAGGTTTATCTTTGATTCGGCGCGGTACGGAAATGTGCGATATCCGTGTCGTTAACAGTAGAAGCCCTTTTACTTCCGGGAACTGCGCATACCGTGACAACTGCAAAGTGACATTCGTGAGAGAGCCTTTAATTTTTATTTCCAGAGCCACGCCACAGCGCGGAAGCCAGAAGTCCACCCTATTTGCTGGGTCAAACCTGTGCTCCCGGTGGAAAGCGATGTCTTCTCCCAGTAGGACCTGCTGCACACCGTCCTGTAGGTCAATCTCACGAGAACGGCGGAATTTAAACTCACTCAACAGCGATGCCAAAAATTCCACATCGTTCATGATTGGACTCCCTCCTCTTGGCATATCAAAGGGAACTCTTTCCATACGCGCCCGTCGAGGTGGCAACCGGCCGACGCCCTTCCTATGCGAAGCATGAGGGCATCCGGTTCACAACCTGACGTTGAACATAGCCCCGAATCATCAACCCATACGAATGCGCAGCATGATCCTGCTTCATCCCGTCGTGGAACACCGGTACCATGTATCGGGTACCATTCACCCCACTGCTTGAACATGAACGGCACCTTCGCTTCCTGGCATTGGTCGCGGATGGTCCGCACCCAACCTGGATGCAGCGGGCGGGCGTTCGGGCCGGATTCTCCACCGCAAATAATCCAATCAATACCCTTTAATCCCTCGTATTCACCGCAACTCCCCCGCCGCTCCAAATAATCCCGGTAGGTCTCACCGGCGGCGATCTGCGCCCACTGTGTCCACCGGAAATTCACCGGTCCCAACATCGGCTCGATGGACACGAACCGCTTCGCCGCCGGCACCGAAAGCAAAAACGGAATGCGCATGTCGGCCTGACCCTGATATTCGGCGGTGACGCCCAGCCATACATTCGGCCAGCCGTTGCCCCAATCGTCCGGAAGACATTCGGCGATGCGCTCGGGGCGTTTGGTCAGAATTTGGAAAACCAGCCCCGGTCGCTGTCGGATGATTTCCCACGCCTCACCGCGCCATTCGTCGGCATCGGGATGAAAGAAATCCGACCATGAGCACACGAAGACCTTGTCCCCATCGGCCCATTTGTGGAGCTTTTCCCGACGCCGCCGGCTGTCCGCCTGCATCGGGACGTGCGGCGTGCCGTGGCACACCAGGGGCGCGCGGAAAGTGATGATAGACGTCCGCACCACCTCGGCAGGGTTGAAGCCGTAGCGGCTGGACTCGCGGTACATATAGCAGTTGTCGCACGCCGGGCTGACCTTAGTACACCCGCGCCACGGATTCCAGGTATGGTCGGTCCATTCGATTTTTGAATTCGTACCCATTGCCACTCCTCGTTTTCAGGTCTCGCCGAACTGCTCGTCCACAACGACCATCATTCCCGGGCATTTTGCCCTGCCAGCGCGAATACACGGCGACGGACCGGGCTTTGCCGAATCGCAGGGCCGGAACTCCGTCCAAATCTCACTGCCGCAGACCTCACATTTCGTTTTCCAGCGCACCGTCTTTTGGGCCGGCTTGTCAACCGCCACAGTGCTGTCGTTTTTCACCGGCGCTGTCGCTCCGAACTTGAAGGGGTCGCCGGCGAAGGTCCAGAGGTCATACCGGCTATAATTGCGGTCGTTTTTGATTCGGTCGATGAAGATGCGAAGCCCGGTGCGCAGGCCATCGACGTCCAGCTCTCTGGTTGCCAGCCAGTTCTCCAGCAGCTTTTTCGCCGCCCTGTAATTCCGCGCCGACTCCCGCCGCTTTGGGCGCGGTCGTCCGACCCGTGCCCACTCTTCCCGCCACAGACCCAGCACCATGGAGTAGTCGAAAATTGAGGAACCATCCCCCCCTTTTTTTAAAGGGGGGTAGGGGGGATTAATTATTTCTTTAACCTTATTATGGTCGTGCCCATTACCCTGCCCATTACCTTGCCCCGCACCCTGCCCTTGCCCATCGTTCGGTCCGTCTTTTTCGTTGGCTGGTAACTCGTTATAAGAATCGAAACCTTGCCCTTTACCCTGCCCTCGACCTTGCTCAAAACCCTGCCCTGTAAAATCGCCGGAAAAGTTCCCACAGTCCCCCTCCATGGAGAGAGCGGCGTCGCTTTCGCTGTCCTGGTAGAGCGGGAAGTTGACGATGGTGACCAGCGTGCACTTCGGTTTCGTAATGGGCTCGCAGGTAATCATCTTCTCTCTCTCCATGTAGGCGAATGCGGCGCGGAGCTGCTTGACTGTCAGGATGGGGATGCACCGGGTCATTTCCGCATAGCTGGTCACCAACTGCCCGCGATCCACCGGATACGGCTTCCGAAAAGAACGGTCGATCCGTGAAAATGGGGCGGCGGCACCGAGCAGCCAGACAAAGGCCGGCCCGGCCGGCGGATGTTCCAACCACGCGGGATGACTGAAAACACTGCGATGCAGCTTTATCCAGCCAAAGTGCAACAAGTCCGCCATGGCACCGCCTCAAAAGAGAATAAACAACCGTGGATTCCGGCAGTGTGCCGATCCTCTGACTGAACCGCAAATTACTGGAAAACGTTACGGGAATTTCGACGGCAAGCCCGTCGTGGCTACTCCTGCAGGCCCTCCAATTCGGTCAGTTGCTGCTCCAGCCGCTCCCGCAGCCCATCCGGCACCGTATGGGTCCCGGCCAACAGCCGGCGCAACTGGCGCGCCACGGTGATGATTTTCAACAGTTCCTGTCCCTGGACATCTATGGCCGGCTTGGCGTTCGGTCGTATCATGGCGCGGAGTTCTTTGCGGATGGTGGATTCGTTGTCGCCATCGGCTTCGTCGAAAACACGGCGGTGCACCGTTTCCATTTCCTCCGGTTCAACTTCATCCAGCCGGCGGACGCGGTCCAGCAGCGCCACGGTCTGGAATGCCGGCACCGAGGCGACCGCATCGTCGCCGCCCTCCTCAAGGGCCTCCAAGCGCTCATGTTCGTATTTTTTCATGTAGTTGTAGCTGACCAGCAACTTCTGCACGGTGGGCTTTTTCAGGCCCAATTCGCGGGCGCAATACACCTCGAAATCGTCATAGCCGGCGTCTTTGTAATCGCCGCCGTAGACCATCTCATTCAGGAGCCGGCCCAGCTCCACCCACGACGCGCGGAACTGCTTCAGCGCAACAAGGACCTGGTGCCGCAACGTGCCCGGCTGCAGGCTGGCGAGCCTGGCGTCAATCTTCTGCATGTTTGCCACTGTCATACATGTCTCCATATGGTCCGGTGCGACCCCTGACAGCCAGATCGTCAGGCCGGAATGTCAATCCGAACTATCGCCGGTGGCTCGCGTAGGGGGAATACGCGCCGCGCGTCGGCGATTTCGGCGGGTTGGGGTCGCTCGCCGAGACTCATTGTACTTTCAAATGTTTACCGGCTGCCACCATCGCGCGCACGACGGCGTGCAGGTGCTCTAGACTGGGCTGCTGGGTAATAATATGGTCGGCACCGTAGAAAAGGTCACCCGCCTGCAGTTCTGTCTCGTGCTCGCTCTCTGGGCCGGTGAGGGCGTCATGGGTGCCTTGAATGTGGATGACAACGCCGTGATAGCGGCAGAAGCGGACTTCGTTCTCGAGGCGCACGTCATGGATGATGAGGAAGTCGGCCGGCTCCCATTTATTGGAGCACTGTTCCCGCGTGGCGGCATCCATGTTGTTGCGGAGGAAAAGATCGTTCAGGAAATAGTTCGGCGACGGTTTCCGCATGATATCTGCCACCCGCTGATATTCGCCGCGGTGCTCCTCTTTATCGAGCCACCCTTCCTCACGCGCGCGCCGGCGCAGGGAGAGAATAGCCGAGTCCACCTTGACGGTGAATCCCAGGTCCGCCAGCTCGGCGGTGAGGAAGCCAGACACCACCGTCTTGCCCGCGCCTCTCTTGCCGTGGATGCCGATTATTTGCATGGTCGCGGCCTCCCGACGGTTAGTATGGAAGACTTCTTTTTGAGAAGCTTTTTAATCTCGACCCCAGCCCTTACAGACTTACGTAGGTATTCCAGCCCATTGTCCATCGCATCCTGTATTGAAGCCTGTGGGGAATCGCCGACACTAAAACAGCTTTCAATACCAATTTTATCCCCGACAAAAGCGGTCCACGGTCTTGTGTGATTTTTTGCCACCACTTCCGGCGGGTCATAGTAAAGACGGCCGATCTTCTCCCCGTTAAGGATGAGCGGGACCACAAACTTCTCGTCCATATTGAATTCGTCAACATCGACTGTGACGGTATCATCGGCCATGGTAACCGCATGCCCGGCTACCACCACAGCCCGTTCACATGTACCCGATTCGACCAGGTCGTGTTGCTGGCTAGCACATTGAATGTCGGCCGGTTGAACCAAGGCCGGAAGAGTTTCCTCCTGTGCTGGGTCATCATCCAAGGCGAGTCCCTCAGCGTGTCGTTCCATAAGTTCAAGCGCCTCCGCATAGGAATCATCGTCATTGGGAAAAAAGCCGCCGCCGACCGAAACACCGTCATCAAGCAAGATCACCTGCCAGCCGTCCTCGCGCGGCAAAAGATAAGAACCACTCTCTTTTGTGGCGGCAGCACGGTCGACAATATCTTGATAGGAAAGCGTCGCAGTCATGGGCATCTCTCATACCTTCAGTGAGCGCGGATCAATGAACGGCTATTATGCCGACTAATAAAAAACAGCGGCGGTCAGCCGCGCCCGCCTGACACGGTCGCGACGACGGCCCGAGGGATACCAAGGAGACATGGACCTGGCCGCGCGCGCGGTGGTGGTTATGTAGATTTTCGTCCGGCGTCGGTCATGGTGGGCGCGTATCCACCATGGCCCGACCCGGGGTCGTTTCATATAGACCTTTTCGAGAAACGGCTGGATGCTGTCGCGCCACGTTTCATATACGACCACCGCTACATTAGCCAGAGCATCAACACAGGCGTCGACGGCTTCATGGAGCTTTGAGCGCATCTGTTCGAACGCCATGTCAATCCCTCCCAGCAACTGCACGGGATTCGGCCGCCATGCCGTAGGCGCGGTCGCGGTCCCGCTGACGCTCGGCGCGGACCTTGTTGGCACTGGTGCGGTGCAACCGTTCCATGCGGGTGTGAAAGCAGAGCCGACACTCTCGCCGGCCGGACCTCGGCCAGAGGGTATAAAATTCACTGCTATGGAGTTCCTGGCCGCAGCTTCGGCACTGGTATTTTCCACGCATGTGCAATCCTCAAAAAACCAACGCCCCGCCAACGGGGCCGGAACAACCGAGGGGGATAGGCCGTTCCGGTGGCGGGGCGCGGCCACCTCACCCGAGCCACCCCGAGAGCATCATTGCCCCGAGGAGAAGAAAATACAAAATAGCCCACAGCACACTCCGCGCAGCCTCCGAGCGCTGGCGGCATTTCGCCTGATCATGGTGCGCCATGCGATGCGGCGCGTAGGCGCGGTCGACAATATGCCTCATTTTGCACCAACCTTTTCCCTGCCTTGTGCGGCCATAGCGGCATCGATTTCCTCATACGCCGCGCGAATCTCGTTTTCGCTCTTGCTTCGCCATGCCTTGAGGGCGCCGCCGGCAGTCAACATGGAGGGAAACAGCAGATGCAGCGCGATTAATTCCAAATGTTTCCGGTGGTACATACTCGGGACCCCCGAGATGGACTCGCCATTCGATGGTTTAAAGAGGTCGTGTTCCTGGGCCCTCTGCCGCAAAAACTCATACGACCTGCCGATGTACTCGCCGGCTTCTATTTGATTCATAATCATGGGGACAATGACCCGCCGGCGTGGCATGATTGGACCTCCGAGGGATGTTTCTGGTAAAAGTTGAATTCCCGATTCCGGTTGAGGTTGACGTAACCCATTAATACGGGATCACTTAGCGCAAGGGACCGACGGCGAGAGTTGATAGCGTCAACTCAAGCCGGATGGCTAAATTAATATAATTGAATGGGATAGATCGGGCAGTAGACTACACAGTGGAGGGGAACTTAGGACGAGTCACGGCGATGCTCTTAGAAGCACACCAGTCGCATAATGCGAATATATCGCCCTCGGTGTAGGCGTACCGGTTACCGACTTTCATTGTTGGCCTCGGCGCATCAGCGGTGCGCAAAGCGGAACATACTTTATCGCGATGCAGCCCGAGGAGTTTTGCTACTTCCCCACTGGTATAGAGTTTCATTATTTCATTCTCCAGATACAATTGACGAGAACTCGAACTTGATAAAGACGGTAGGTCATTTGGGAGATAAGTCATGGGTGCTGAGAAATGGTTGCCGATAGGTAGGGCATACGAGGATCTTCTCAGCCCTGCCGCACAGGAGATGGGCGACTCGTTTCGCAATGTCGTCAAGACAGCGCGATTTGTCTTAGCTCCCATTGATTTCCTAGCTGCTTATCAAGATAGATTTCAACGATACTTGAGGCGCATCTCAGAAAAGGTTACCACGGAAGATCTGGTTCTCGCGCCTTCAGAGGTCACAGGCAAATCGCTTGAAGGGATGCGATATTTATCCGAGGACAGCCCTTTAACAGAGATGTTCCTGAACTTACTTGCCACATCCATTGAAAGGGATAGGGCATTTTTGGCGCATCCATCCTTCCCGGCGATTCTGTCAAGTTTGTGCCGGGATGAAGCGCTTATTCTCTACTATTGCAAGACATTTGAGTATTTTTTGGCGTACTCAAAACCCTACCGGGAGGAATATAAGAAAACCTTCCATCATCCGCAAAATATATCGCTTTATATTGAACATATTGTTTCATTGGGTCTGGTATTTTTTGAGACGAAACGAATTCCATTTCGCGAAGAACGCGACCTTAATCGCTTTAATTCCTCCAAAACTTACTTCATGTCTGAACTGGGCAAAATGTTCATCCAGGCATGTATTCGTGACGACATGAACCTCGGGAATTTTCAGTTATCCCCTCATTCCTTGCCGGACTGATCGTTCCCAATATGGAGACCCATCGGGAACAAGAGCATGAGAATCCACCAAGGGGAATGACCCTGAAGAATGCAGATAATGACACAACAGGCGGTCGAGATCCACGCGGCGCTATGTGTGGTATAGCCTTTCACGGTTGCCCTCCTAGTTGCATCTATCCGCGCTGTTGAGTAAAGTGTCTTGTTCGTGGTTGTGTTCGTGTTCCTTACGACTGCATAATACGCTCTTTTTTCATAAATGCAAGCTTTTTCTACGCTGTTTTTTTCATATTGGAACCTATCATGCTTGACTGGAAAGAGATAACGCAACGCCTTTTTTTCATATACAACGTTGAAACACAGCAGAAACTTGGGAAACACCTCAATGTCTCTCAGGACCAGATAAGCAAATGGATTAACGGGAAGGCGCGGCCAACGTGGGATTTACTGGCTGGTGTGATTGAAGAGTCTTGTGTGGATTGGAATTGGTTGCTGACTGGCAAAACTTCAGACCTGGAAAATCTGGTTTTTTGGGTCTATGGAATGAAGGACGATGGTTTTGCGGAAATTGCAAATGAGTTGGTCCATGTCGCAATAAAAAACTTGGATAAACCAGGCTATGAACGTCTTTTGGAGGCTGCTAATCGCCTATATTTCATACATTCCACTCCTGAACCTGACTTACCAATCGAGGAGATGGAGGAAATCCATTTTTCTGAAAACGTTGGTAAAACCAAATCTTTGGTATACGAAGAAGCTATGCGAATAGCAAGCTACATGCTATCCAAGAATGTCGATTCACTCCTTATAATCATGAATTATGACTCCGATTACCAGTACGCACAAAACGTGGTTAATCAAGTTCTTGCCGCTTATACTAAAAAATCTTTGTATAATATTACATCAGACGCATGGGGTAATAAAAAGGGGTTAATACCTGCTGTAATCATTGACAGCGTCAATCAGACTGAAGAAACCCCGCTAGCCGAAGCCAGCGGGGATTTGGCGCAAAAAACTCTCACGGCTGTTTTTCAGACCCAGGCAGCTCTATCGGCCTTTGGTCAGCATCTGGTGAGTGGACAATCCGCAAAGGCTTTTCCGGAGCTTCCATCTCTGCGAGGCACCGTCCAAGATTTTGAATCGCTACTCGAAGGTCTTGAACCACCCGGCGAAAGCCCGGGTCGTAAGGATCGCACGGCATAGGTCCCCTCCATCTAAGACATTGAAACAAACGACGACAATGCCCCTAGGGGTTATCTTGGCCAAGCACATACGTGAGCGGATTCTGGTGATGGTTACAACGTTACATTACACTTATTCATCTATACAGTCAAGCATTAACATTGCTATAAAACATTACCATTATTGACGTTAAGATGATTTATCGAGGAATTTTGATGTAACGACGTGGTAGGTCAGGTTTTTCCGATCCGGTTTGTGCTGATAATGCACAAATTCATAGAAGAAGCTGAACGTATAATGAAAATTCAACTCATTGCAGATAACATAGATCAATTAGACCTTGCCTTAGACCAACTGGCTATTCGAGATCGTAATTTTGATCGATTTGCTTACCTTCTGATTGATAACGTCGTCGAGTTGACTTTGCACAGTTTTGCCGAAGATATGAAGCGAGTTAACCATGCATGGCGTAATTTGAAAAAACCGGAACACGATCCCCAAGCCATTGAAAAAGGGCTTAGCCAGAGATTTGGTGATAAGGTCCGAGCTGCCAAAATACTGGGACTTTTTGACGCTACCTCATGCGAAACAATCCTGAAACTACACTCCTACCGCAATACCGCGTATCACCAGGGCCTAAGGCACGAAAGCATTTTACATTCATTAGCGATTTTCTATTTCCGATCAGCTTGTTCACTGCTAAGGGCATATAAACCAGATCGATTGACACATGGAGGCAATCAAACATTTTCCCATCGGGCGATGAAATACCTTGGTGGATTGGACACCAAGAATATAAGTCCCTTTAAATTAATCGATGCAGCTTATCGAAGACTTGATAGCGTTGCAGCATCGCTACCCGAAAACTTGATTGGAGATTTATTTGCCGACCTTTCCGCAACAATAGAATCAGTAAATACTGCGATTAAGTACATTGCAGAGAATGAACCTCAGAAAGGCGGAAGAAAAGACATCGTCATCTACGCACAACTTTGGCCATTTATTTATGGGCCTGAAGGTAAACAATTCGCCCGGTCCAAGGGTTATAACCGCAAATCGGACGGACAATATCATAAGTGGTTTTTCCACAACTTTAATTGGCCATGCAAAAGCGATCCAATCGACCGCTGGCGCAAAAAAGCTAAATTACTGGAAAAAGAAAAAGATTATCGCAAGGCATTGAAGAAATACTGCGATTTCATGGAGCAGCATGAAAAAATCAGATCACAGATAATTTCATATGCGGAAGGTCTTGAAGACCATATACAGTTACAAATCGATGAATCCCGTGAAGAATGAGGGCGTTAGTTTCTAACCACTTCCTTGTCAATATCCTCGTCATGTTGGTCGCGCGGCATGAACTGTGCGTAATGCTTTCGGCACACCTCCGGCGAATTTCCCATCCATGAACTGACCTTGTCGATAGACACCCCCGCCTGGACCCGGAGTGATGCGAAGGTATGCCGCCAGGCATTCCACTGTACCCGCTCCGCCGGCAACCACTCTCCTCCATCGTGAGCCACCGTTGGGCATTTGCGCCACTTATCCAGCGTGGCGGCCAACTCCACCGCCTTTTTTGGGTGTTTAGTGCGTGCCAGGCTCCTTTCCATGCTGGCGATCTTCCCCTGTACACCGCGCACCTCGGCGGGGGTGTACAGAAACACCCGCTTACCCACCACCTCGGAGGGATTTCCTTTCTCGTCCGGGTTCAACGGACGGCATAGACGCTCCCTGACGAGCTCCACCAGCCGGTCGGCATGGTTTTCCCATGTTTTATCATCCGGAAGCTCCACGACCGGCCCGTGGGCTTTTTTGAGGCCATCCAGCAAGGGTATCAGCTCTTTAGCGAGGGGGGTAGTTCGCCGCTCGCCGGTTTTACTTTTCCTGATAATCAGCCTTTTTGATTCCATATTCACGTCTTCCCATTGCAGACGAAAGATCTCTTCTCGTCGGCAGCCTGCATAAAAGGCTATGGGAATGGCGATCCAGTCCTTTCGGCCCAGTCCTCGCGCGACCGCGAGGATGCGGTCGCGTTCCTCTTTCGTGCAGTAGATGATCTCCTCGATGTCCTCTTCCTTCAGGTTGTCGATGCCCGCAAAGGGATTTTCGCGGAGACGTTTCGTACTGACACACCACTTGAAAAAGCGGCGGCATATGGCAAGATGACGGTTGCGGGTGCCGGATGACAACCCTTTCGATTTTGCGTCCTCCTTCGCCTTTCCGCCCTTTTCCACCAGCGAATCGAGGTACTGAATGGCCAGACCGTGGGTTACCTTTCCCCGGGAGC
>JAJQBO010000191.1 GCA_021203245.1 Planctomycetaceae bacterium | reverse complement strand
TACAGATTGGGAAGTATTAAAAAACTCGTAAATTCATTGTGACGACACACCCTAACTTGATTGAATGATTTTATGTGATATTATATCATTGATGACTGGAAAAAAGTAAATTATCGAATACAGACTTTACTTTTTTGTTTATCCGAAAAGAAAATACTGTATTTCGGCTTTTTCCTCCTTCATCAGTATCCCATACATCCCTCTGCCATGTACCGTCTGACAAACGCTCTCGTTTAGCGTGGTTCGGACGCCCGTTTACCCGACGCCTACAATAACGCTTTCCGCCATCGCCACGGCGTGATGCCGCAGCGAAGCGTGATCCATTATGTAATGTATTAGCGGTAATACGAAGGTTTTTCCCAAAACACCAGTCGTCACCCCGAAGCCGATACCAGCACCCGGCTCCGCGCATGTGTATTGTCGCACCGCACGGTGTGACAAACTCAGGCAATCTTTCACTCCTCCAGGTGGATTCAGGCGAATCCCCATGGCGGAGAAAATAGTCAACAAGGAGATGATATGAAGCACTGGATTCTTGCGTTTTCGGCACTGTTTGCTATTTCTACCGCTGCCAATGCGGCCACCTTGCCGCCATTGAACCCGGATACCGAGCCGAATCGCATTGAATGGTGGCAGGTGGAAGGGAAATTCGGTCCCATGCCGGAGATCAAGGCTGGAACCAAGGTCGGCGCGGTCGCCAAAACCTTAACAAATGAATATTGGCGCTTACTGGCGGAAGGCTATGGCATCGCCGGTCAGGAAATGGGCGTGGAAGTGACGATCGGTGCCGCTGGCAATGAATCGGGCCAATTGGATCAGTTAAATATCGCCGAGACCATGATTGACGATGAATGCAGTGCCATCCTCGCCTCGCCCCAGTCCGACTCGAACCTCCTGCCCGCGTTCGAGAAGGCGACCCGCCTCGGCATCCCCTTCATCAATGTCAACGACGCCGTCTTCCCCACCGCCATCAACTATATTGGCACCGTCGCCAGGGACAACGGCGTCCGCGCCGCCAAATACTATATTGAACGCTTCCCCCAGGGCGGCAAGTTTGCCGTCATCGAAGGCCAGGCCGGCGTCTTTGCCGCCCGTCAGCGCACCCAGGGCTTCCACGAAACACTGGCCGCGCTCGGCGGCGACAAGTATGAAATCGTCGCCAGCGTTCCCGGCAACTGGGACCGCCAGCTTTCCTACGATAAGGCCGACACCATCCTTATCCAACACCCCGACCTGCTCGGCTTCTACTGCAACAACGACACCATGGCCCTCGGCGTCATCGAAGCGGTCAAGGATCGCGGCCGGATGGGCGAAACGCTGGTCATCGGCACGGACGGCATCAGTGCCGCCTACGATTCCATCAACAAGGGCGAACTGACCGCCACCGTCGATTCCTTCCCGGTCCTGACCGGCATGGTGGCGATGGACACGGCGCTCCGCCTCCTCGCCGGGCAGGACATGCCCCGCGTCGTCGCCACGCCGCAGGCCCTCATCACCAAGGAAAACTACTCCCGTTACAAGGAAATCGACATCGAGGAGGTGAAAGCGAATCTCCTCGAAGACGCAAAGCAGTAATTCTCGCCCCGGCGCCGCGCCAATCGGCACCCGGCGCGGCGCCGTTATCAGGGGAACACATGACCGCAGAGCCGGAACTCATTACCCTGTCGGGAATCGAGCAGTCCTTTCCCGGCGTCAAGGCGCTCCAGAACGTCGACTTCCACCTTCGCAAAGGCGAAGTGCACGCCCTGCTGGGTGAAAACGGCGCAGGCAAGAGCACGCTTCTTTCCATCCTCGCCGGCATCCGCCAGCCGGACAGCGGCGAGATCCACATGAACGGTGACAAGGTGGTGTTTCGCTGCCCGGCGGATTCGCAGAACGCCGGCGTCCACCTTATCCACCAGGAATTGCAGTTGATACCCATGCTGACGGCGGTGCAGAACATGTTTCTCGCCCACGAGCAGCGGAAGTTTAAATGGTTCAAGGACAGCGCCGCCATGTACCGGAAGGCGGCCGAACTCCTCAAGCCGTTCCAGGTGGACATTAAACTCGACGTGCCGGTGAGCCACATCAGCGTGGCTCAGCGGCAATTGGTGGAAATCGCCAGGGCTATGCTCGGCAACGCTTCGGTCATCGCCATGGACGAGCCGACCTCGAGCCTGTCGCCAGGCGAATGCGAAAACCTCTTCCGCATCATCGACGACATGAAACGGCAGGGAAAAGGGGTGATTTACGTTTCTCACCGCCTGAACGAACTCATGCGCGTCTCCGACCGCATCACCATTCTTAAGGATGGTCAGTACGTCGCCACCGTCAACACCAAGGAAACAAACACCGAGGAATTGATCCGGCTGATGGTCGGCCGCGATCTCAAGGTAGAGGAGCGGATTTCGTCCGCCACCGACGAAGTCGCCCTGGAGGCGAGCAACCTCTCGTGGAAGGACATGGTAAAGGACGTCTCGTTCACGCTGCATAAGGGAGAAATTCTCGGCGTCGCCGGACTGGTCGGCGCTGGCCGCAGCGAATGCATGCGCCTGGTGGCCGGCCTGGAAAAACCCGAGACCGGCAGCTTGCGCCTGCGCGGCCGGAACGTCGCTTTTTCGTCGCCACGCGAGGCCATCCGCGCGGGCATCGGCATGCTGCCCGAGGACCGCAAGCGCCAGGGCATCGTCAAATGGATGTCGGTTATTCAAAACGCGTCGCTGCCGGTCCTGCACAAGTACGCGAAGCCGCTTATCCGCGAATCGCGCCGCGCGTCGGACGTGGGCCGATTCGCCAAGGCGGTAAACCTGAGCCCGCCCGATATCCGGCGAGCCATCGGCAAATTCAGCGGCGGCAATCAGCAGAAGAGCATTCTCATCAAGTGGCTGTGCGCCGAGTCCTCCATCCTCATCTTCGACGAACCCACCCGAGGTATCGACGTCGGCGCCAAAGGCGAAATCTACGACCTGATGCGCACCCTGGCCGATCGCGGCGCGTCCATAATCCTCGTCTCTTCCGAGTTGCCGGAGATCCTCCGGATGAGCGACAGGGTCATGGTCATGCGCGGCGGCGAACGCACCGCCATCCTCGACAACAACGGGTTGACGGAAGAAGACATCATGAAATATGCCGCGTTTTCGGGCGAGAAGGAATGACCAATGAAACAGAACGTACACCTCGGCAAATGGTTGCGCAGCGGCGGTACTTTTTTGGCGCTGATCATCATGTGCGCGATATTTTCCACGCAATCCGCCACCTTTTTTACCAGCAAAAATACGATCAATATTCTCCAGGCGTCTTCCATTAACGCACTGGTGGCATTGGGCATGACCGTCGTCATCATTTTGGGCAGCATCGATCTGTCCGTGGGGTCGATAGCAGCCTTTAGCGCCGTATTCATGGCGGATATGATGGTGAACTTCGAGTTACCGTGGGTACTCTGCCTGGCTATGGCTTTGGCGTTGGGGGTCGTGCTCGGAGCGGTGAATGCCTTTCTGATCGCGGTGGTAAAACTGCAGCCGTTCATCGTCACTTTGGGCACCACAAGCCTCTACCGTGCCATTGCCCTTCTCTATACCGACGGCAACCCCATTTTCAACCTCCCCTCAGGCTTCCGGACTGTCATCACGTCGTATCTTTGGGGTCTTCCGGCACCGGTTTATTTCGTGCTGGCCATGACCATCATCACCTGGATTATTCTGAATCGCATGCCCCTGGGCGAGTATGTGGTGGCTACCGGCGGCAATGAAGAAGCAGCCACCATTTCCGGCGTGCCTGTGGTGCGAACCAAGTTTTTCGCATATTGCTTCGCCGGATTTCTCGCCGCCCTGGCGGCCGCGATTCTGGTGGGACGGCTGGGCGCGGCAGAACCCATCGTCGGAATGAACTGGGAAACCACAGCCATCGCATCGGCCGCAATCGGCGGCGCTTCGCTTGCCGGCGGTCGAGGCAGCGCCATCGGCACCATCCTGGGCGCGGTGATACTCGGGACGCTCATCAACGGTTTGACACTGATGAATGTTCAGGCGTTCTGGCAACTCGCCGCCACCGGCGCCATCATCCTCATTGCCATGATTGTCGACAAGGTGGCCCGGGGCAAGGAATAACATCGCGTCCGTGATTACGGCTCATTTCACTTGGAAGAAAACCATGACTATCTATAAATTCGCAGCACGCATCAATTCTTTTCTCAGGGAATACTCGTCCCTCGAAAAAGCGCTCAAGGCCGTGGCAACGATACCCGGCGTCGAGTATGTGGATCTAAACTTCCCCACCCACGTGACGACGACAAACGTGACCGACGTCAAGCGCGCCCTCGATGACGCAGGCCTGAAGCTGAACGGCCTGGCCCTGCGGTATTACGAATATCCCGAGCTTCGCCTAGGCGCGTTCACGAACGCCTCGAAGACGATGCGCGACAAGGCAATCGACGTCACCAAACGGGGCATCGACGCTACGGCCGAACTGGGCGGGACCGTCCTCACCATCTGGCCGAGCCAGGACGCCTTCCGCTATCCGCTGCAGGCCGACTACGGCCAGGTGCTGGAGTGGGAGGTGGAGGGCTTCCGCGCCGCCGCCGCCCACAACCCCGCCGTGGCGGTCAGCGCCGAATACAAGCCGGACGAACCGCGCACCTACTATCTCATGAACGACATCGGGAGCACCCTGCTCGTGCTGGGTGAAGTGGACCATCCGAATACCGGCGTGACCATCGATTTCTGCCATTCTCTCTACGCCCGCGAAAACCCCGCCTATGCCATGGACATGGCTTTCCGCTACAGCAGGGTGCTTGGCGCGCACCTGAACGACGGTTACGGCTTCCGCGACGACGGCATGCCGGTCGGCAGCGTCAACCTCCAGCAGACGCTGGAATTCCTTTACAGCGCCGTGCGGGGCGGCTACGACGGGGTTTACTACTTCGACACCTTCCCGGACGGCGAGGGCGCGGTCGATGAACTGCGGCTGAACGTCAAGGTCACCACCCGGCTCCTGGACATGGTGCATGACGAGGATTTCCGGGCCGGCGTGGCACAGGCCATGGAAAAGCAGGACGGCCTGGCCGCGGCGGAATGCGCTATCGACGTCATGTTCGGGGTGGCGTCGGCAAGAGCGTAACAGCGGAACCTGTTCCTTGGAGGTTCGGGACCGCCGAGAGATATGACTGGAGTGCGGGAAATGTACCCAAAGGAGAGCACAATGAAATCGAGGATGACCGTAATACTTCTGGCCGTGATGGCGTTTTACGCGCTTGCCGCTCCCGGCGTCGCCGGAGAAAAGAAGTACAAAATCGCCACCCTGCCCAAGCTGGACGGCATTGCGTGGTCGCACCGCATGCGCGAGGGCGTCGACCAGTACGCCAAGGAGACCGGCCACGACCTGTGGTTGCTCGGACCTTCCAAAAGCGACGCGGCCGAACAGGTGCAGATCGTTGAAAGCCTGATCGCTCAGGGCGTGGACGCCATCTGCTACGTGCCCTTCAGCGTCGAGGCGTCGGAACCGGCGCTGAAAAAGGCGCGCGAAGCCGACATCGTCATCATCGGTCACGAAGCCACCACTCTGGAGAACGTCGACGTCATCATCGAGCCGTTCGACAACCACGCCTACGGCGCAAACGTCATGAAGCACCTGGCCGCCAACATGGGCGGCAAGGGCAAGTATATCTGCACCGTCGGCAGCCTCACCTCCAAATCGCACAACGAATGGATAGATGGCGCGGTCGCCTACCAGGAAGCCAATTTCCCCGAAATGTCCCAAGCCGCGCCCCGGCTCGAAACGTACGACGATGCCGCCACCGACTATGCGAAGCTGAAGGAAGCTCTGGTCGCCTTTCCAGACCTCAAGGGCATTTGCGGCGCACCTGACCCCACCTCTGTCGGAGCGGGCCTGGCGATTGAGGAACGCGGCCTTGAAGGCAAGGTGTTCTTCTCTGGCACCGGCCTTCCCTCCACCGCCGGCCAGTATATTAAATCCGGTGCTATCCAGACCATCCACTTCTGGGACCCCAAGATCGCCGCAATCGCCATGAACAAGCTGGCCATCATGATCCTGGACGGCAAGCGCGACGACATCAAGGCCGGCCTCAATCTCGGCATCGACGGCTTCACCGATCTCAAGCAGGACCCGAACAAGCCCAACCTATTCTACGGTCAGGGTTGGGTGGATGTCGACAAATCGAACGTCGACGAGTATCCCTTCTAGAACGATACCACTTTGTCGCCGCCGCCGGGCTGCCGGCGGCGGCGATTGTACGGGAGGAAGCGCGATGTCCACCGAGTTCCTTCGCCTCGTCGACATTGAAAAGCAATTTTCCGGCGTCCCGGTCCTGAAAAAAGTGTCTCTCTCCATCGGCCGCGGTGAAATACGTTGCCTGGCCGGGGAAAACGGCTGCGGAAAATCCACGCTTATCAAGATCATTTCCGGCGTATACGACTTCGACGGCGGCGACGTTTTCATCGATGGCGCGCACTTTTCCAGCCTGCGCCCCGTCGACTCCATCGCCCAGGGCATCCAGGTAATCTACCAGGATCTATCCTTGTTCGCCGGTTTGACGGTCATGGAAAACCTTGCCCTCAACACCCATCTTGAGCAGCGCAAATTCCTGGTCCGCCGCGAGGACATGCGCGTCATCGCCGAACGCTGCCTGGCGCAAATCGACGTCGGCATTCCCCTGCACAAATACGTGGGCGAGTTGTCGGTCGCCGACAAGCAGCTGGTCGCCATTTCGCGGGCGCTGGTGAACGACGCCAAACTCATCATTATGGACGAACCGACCACCGCCCTCACCCAGCGCGAGGTTGATTCCTTGTTCGCCATCATCAAGCGGTTGAAGGACCGCGGCATCTCGACCCTCTTCGTTAGCCACAAGTTGCGTGAGATGCTGGAAATCAGCGAGAAAATCACCATCATGAGAAACGGCATCGTCACCGCGGACGACGATATCGACAAATTCGATGAAGCAAAAATCACCTACCACATGATCGGCCGCCACTTGGACGACATCCGCTTCAAAGCAACGCCGCCCACCGATAAACCGCCCCTCATCCGCACCGAGAGCCTTACCAGGCACGGCGCCTTCCGGGACATCAACATCCATGTCAATCCGGGCGAGATTCTCGGAATTACCGGGCTGCTCGGGTCCGGCCGCACCGAACTGGCACTCGCCCTGTTTGGCAAGAAACCGGCGGATCAGGGAAAGATATATCGGGATGGCAAGGTAGTGAATATCGACTCCATTCAAGCCGCCATGTCCCACGGCATCGCTTATGTGCCGGAAGACCGGCTGACAGAAGGTCTATTCATGGAGCAGTCTATACAACGCAATATGTTTGCCACCATCTACGAGTGCTTCGTCAACCGCCTCGGCCTGCTGCGCCTGCATGAGATTGACCGCGCATCCTCCGAGACCATTACACGCTACGGCATCAACACCGACCGCTTCCGCAATCCCGTGCACTCCCTTTCCGGCGGCAACCAGCAGCGCGTCATGCTCGCCCGCTGGATGATGACGGACGCGCGCGTACTTATTCTCAACGGCCCCACCGTCGGCGTGGATGTCGGCTCCAAGTTCGCCATCCACGAAATGCTCCGGGAAATCGCCCGGTCCGGCGTGGGCGTCATCATCTGCTCAGATGACATGCAGGAAATAATCCAGACCTGCAATCGGGTGTTGATCATGCAGGACGGAATGATCACCGATGAACTCCAGACCGAGGGCATCGACGACAGCGTCATTTCCCTTCGCCTGAAAAAAGCCAGACAGGAATCACTCTCGTGACTAAATATCTGCAAAAGACGGAATTCCACGTCTTCATAATTCTGGTAGCGTTTTCACTGGTGTGCGGCTCCATGAACGCTGGCTTTTGGTCAGCCCTGAACATCTTTTCTGTCCTCAAAAGCAGTTCAACCGTCGGCATAATGGCCTTGGGCATGCTCATGGTTATCGTGGCGGGCGGCATTGACATCTCTATTCCGGCGGTGGCGGTTTTCGCCGTATACAGCACAGCCAAGTACCTCGTCTCGATAAATTACTCGGGCGGCATCCTCCTGCCCTTCGCCATGGCCACGGTCATAGGCGGCCTGCTTGGCTGCGTCAACGCCTTCTTCATATCGAAGTACCGACTCGCGCCGCTTATCGTCACCCTGGGCATGGCCAGCGCCTGCACCGGCTTTCTCCGTACCTTTATCGGCTCTTCGGTAATCGCCAACCTGCCCCAATCGATGTTCGACTTTTCGCGCGCCACCATTCTTTCCGTCACCCAGGCGGATGGCTCGGTGGCGCGTCTGTCGGTGGCGGTGGTGGTGCTGGCGGTCGTCACCGCGCTGGTGTGGTTCCTGATGAACTACACCACGCCCGGCCGCGGCCTCTACGCCCTGGGGAACGACCCCGTCGCCGCCGAACGAATCAGCTTCAACAACAAGCGCATCCAGTTCATGGCATACGGGCTTTCCGGAGCCCTGGCGGGCATTACCGGAGTTGTTCACGTCTCCCTGATTCGCCAGGCCAACATCCGCGACCTCGAAGGGGTGGAGATGGAGGTAATTGCCGCAGTTGTTCTCGGCGGTACCGCCATCACCGGCGGGCGCGGGACGGTGGTGGGCACCCTTCTCGGAGTATTGCTTCTCACCGTGATCAAGAGCAGCCTTATTCTCATGGACATTCCCTCGTCGTGGCAGAAGGTGGTGATCGGCGGGGTGCCTATCCTGGCGACAGTGACCACGTCCCTCAGGAAAAAGTCCTTTTAACAGACAACAAGGGTGACCCACATGGAAAACACCAAACACATGGCGCCGTCGCTGACCTCCCGTCTGTTTCACAGCGAGGACAACCTTTTCCAGCTTGCCGCCATTACCATCCTCACGTTCGCGCTAATGAGCGCGCTCAGCTTCGATACCTTTTTCACTCTGCGAAATATTACCTCGATGTCGTTCCTATTTCCTGAGCTGGGCATCTTCGCAGTCGGCATGGCCATCGCCATGCTCACGGGCGGCATCGACCTTTCCGTCGTCGGCGTCGCCAACCTGGCCAGCATCCTCTGCGGCTTTATGTTTATCCGCTTTTTCCCGGCCGATGCCTCCGCAACAACCATCGTGCTCTTTATCGCCGCCATGGTCGTCATGGTCCTTCTTATCGGCATGATCTGCGGCTGTCTAAACGGCTTCCTCATCGCCGTTTTCAAGGTGCCGCCCATGCTTGCGACACTGGGTACAATGCAGTTGTTCACAGGCATTTCCATCGTCATTACCAACGGCCAGGCGGTGGTCGGTTTTCCCGAACAGTATTCGGCCATTGGCAACGGCAGTATTGGGCCGGTGGCGATACCGCTCCTGATTTTCCTGGCCATTCTCACCGTATTCTCTATCGCCGCCAAGCGCACCACCTTCGGCATCGACCTTTACCTCATCGGCACCAACATCAAGGCGGCGGTGTTCGCCGGTTTGCGAGTAAAGAAATTGCTTATCTTCGCTTACATGCTGGTCGGCGCCCTCGCCGGCATAGCCGGCATCATCATCAGTTCTCGCACCAACGCCGCAAAGGCGGATTACAGCTCGTCGTACATATTGCAATCAGTGCTGGTTGTGGTGCTGGGCGGGGTACGGCCCACCGGAGGCAAAGGCACGGCCCTGGGTGTGCTCTTGGCGGTGTTGGCCCTCCAATTCCTCTCAAGCGGCTTCAACATGCTCCGCTTCAGCAATTTCGCCAAGGAATTCGTATGGGGAGCGTTCCTTCTCGCCATCATGGTCATCAATTACTACACCAACGAGCGCAGGAAAACCTGATCGGGAGGAAGAACATGAGAAGCGTCTCGATTGAACCGTTGACCAGGGACTCGTTCGCCCCGTTCGGGTATTTCGCCGACATGCTGAACCCAAGCGGCGAACGCATAGGGGATGGGCCGGTCCAATTTTTCCGCGATATGCTCCCGCTGCATCTAGCGAACTATCCCAGCTTCTCCGTGTGCAGGGTGGCGGCGCGGCCGTTCATTATCGACACCACCGAAATGCATTCCCGCACCGCCGAAGCGACTCTGAGTCTTGACGCCGATACGCTCATTCATGTCGGTCCGGCCACTCCTCCTGACATCATTCCTCTGGAAAGATTCCGCGTCTTTTTGATTCCTAAGGGCACATTGGTTGCAATCTTTCCCGGGGTCTGGCATCACGCAGCGTTTTTGTATGATGACAGCATGAGCGCAGCGAACGTGATCGGGATTCTCCCGGAAAGGGCGTATGCGAACGACAGCGTTGTTATTGACCTGCCCGAAGATTCCCGCCTCAAAATCGAAATGGACCGTGGCGTTCCGACAAAATATTCCGACCCAGCCTGACGGATGCTACGCGGTCCCGGCTGATTTCCGGCTGGCATGAAGCGGTAAAACGCCGCCTGGGATGGGAAAAACCGTCGCGTTATTTACCTTTTTTTCCGGTTTTCCTTTTCCGCCCTGCTTGCGCGCACCGGCGGCGTAGCGTAAATTCGCCTCCAAAATCGAATCCATGTACTCCACTTTCTTGGTGACCCGGCCGTAATGGGCCGAAAGGACGTATATGGCATCCATGATGCTTTCCACCGCTATTCGCGCCGTGAGGGCGACCGTCATTTCGCTGCGATGCGGAAAAGAGGTGCAGAAAAAGATGTCGGCCTCCCGTTCGAGGGGGCTGTTTCGGTAGTTCGCAATCCCCACGGTAAGGGCGCCGTTTTTCCTGGCTTCGGCGATGACGTTGACCGTGGCCTTGCTTCGGCCCGAATTGGAAAAACCGAATGCAACCTGGCCCTTCGTCATGCGTGACGCCTGCAGCATCATTTGGAACTCTTCGGAATAGGCTTCCGCCGATAGTTCGAGGTGGGCGAAGCGCAGTGACTCGTCCCGCGCGATACACCCGGACCCGCCGGAACCGAAGAAAACAACTCTATCGGTATTTTTAACGGCATCGATCACCCGAATAAGTTTTTTCATATCCAACTGTTCCAACGTTTCCGTCAGGCTGGCAATATTGGAGGTAAATACTTTTCGCACGACCGTTTCGTCTGAGTCTTCCGGGGTGATGTCGGCGAGGACGGGATTGCCGGCTGCGTGGGATTCCTTGGCGAGGCTCAAACGCAGTTCTTTCCAGTCCCGATAGCCCAAGGTCACTGCCAGACGGCTTACGGAAGCGATCGACACGCCGGTTTGCTGCGCAACCCGCTGAATATTTTCACCAATCGCCTTCTCTGGATTTTTTCGCAGGTACTCCGCCACCTTCGCCTCATTTGGCGTCAAAACCTCGCCGAAATTGGCAATGCGACTTAGGAAAGAACTCATCCTGCCTCCTCGTATTTCATACCCATATTTGATCTGGTTTCTTCTGTGTATTAGCCGCCGAGAATTATACCGAAAAGCGCGAAGGAATGGTCATACACAGTGTAAAACGCAGTGATAACACTTTACCTGGCACTCAATTGTACTTTATCGGATGGACTCAGGCAAGCTTCTTCATTAAGGCGGTGAGGATTTTGAAAATGGCTGCATATTTATAGGAGTGTGAGGTTTCCGTAGAATTTGCACTCGCTATGACAAGACAGATGTATGTTCATAGCTTTCATACAGTGCGCTTTTATCGCTATTTGTATATTAGCGTCAACAGACCCACGTAAAGGGCCAAACATGAGCCACCGCCAGAGGCGGAGTCAAGTCCAAAATGTGGTGTAAAATACCTCCAGACAATTTATACAGGGATG
>JAJQBO010000047.1 GCA_021203245.1 Planctomycetaceae bacterium | reverse complement strand
GCGCCCCCGACTGCCCCGGCACAACTTCACGCCCCTCGCCCGGTTCATCGCATGCACGCCGGGGTGACGTTTTTTGGGAGAATCGAGCGTTTACGGGCATAAATTGCCAGTGGAATGGTGACGCCAAAAAGCCAAACGTGACCAGCCCGCCCCACAAAAGGGGCGGGCCGTTATAGTGTGTGGCTTTGCGAACGCCTGGTTCTATTCCTCCGTCCCCACCGAACCCGCATCAGACGGGATGGTCAGGGGCGAGAGGTTGTCCCCGAGGAGCGGCATCTCCTGCGCCGTCCCCACCGGCGAGCCGTCGGACGACCCGTCCTCGGCCGGTGCGGCCGGGATAAACCCGCCCGGATATTCGTCGACATCATAAACCTCGTCCTCGGTGATGTAGATGTCTTCCGTCACCTCCTCCATCCCCGGCTGGGGGACGGCATAGGGCGGGATGGCGACGGCGGGAGCCGACGGCGAAGCGGGTTCGGCCGCCTCCACGGACGCCGCCGGTGCGGCCGGCTTCGACGAGCCGCCCATCTCGATCTCAGCCAACGCGGACAGGATCTTGCTGGCCTTTTCCGACGCGTCGGGCGGAATCTCCACCGCCGCCCGTGCCGCCGGTGCGGTGGCTGCCGGCCGGGGGGTGGCGACCGGCGCGGCCGGTGCGGACGATGTACTCGCGGAGGACGCCGGTGCTGTGGCCGGTGCTGCGGCCGGGGCCGGGGCGGCGCTCCGGGCACGCTCGGTGGTGATGGTCATCGCGGATTCGCCATCGTCATCGTCCTCGCCGGCGGCGGGAGCGGACGTCGTCGTTTCGCCGTCCTCTTCCGCCCGGGTCTGGACGACATCGTCGAACGCGGGATAGCTGGACAGGTCCTCGACCTCGCCCCATTCGTCGTCGTCAAGGGATTCGCTGCCGCCGGCGTATTGGTCGACAGCGTTGTAGGGCGAATCGGGGTGGTCGAAATCGTATTCGAACGATTCGCCGAACGACGCATCCGGACCGGCCATGTCGGACAGGTCCTCTGCCTCGCCAGCGTACACGCCCAGGGCGTCGTCCGATTCGGCATAGTCGCCGGACGCGCCGCCGGGCGGGGGCGGCATGACCATGCCGCCGAACAGGGACGGCGGGGCGTCGCTTTCGCCTTCGGAATCGAAGTACTGGTCGCCAAGGCCGAAGGTGTCGGTATCGCCCGGGAAGGCGAGGGTGCCGTAGTCGCCGGTATCGGTGGCGGCGCTGTCGTCCGCGGGCGCGGATCCGGGCGGCGGCGGGATGGGCAGGCCGCTCAGGCCGGCGCTTGGCGCTGCTTCCGGCTCGGACGGCACTTCGGTGATATAGGACTCGGGCAGGGAGTCGAGCGGGCTCGTTTCCGGCTGGCCTGTGTACATGGGGACGGCTTGGGCGGCTTCAGGCACCAGGTCGCCGGTGGGCTGGTAGGGCTGTGAATGCACCTCGTCCGACAGGGTGGTCGGAGTCGTATAGGTGCCGGTCCCGGTCAGGACGTCCACCGTGGGGGAGGGGCCGTAGATCGGCGTGCCGACAGCCCCGTCGGCGGTGGGAACGATGATGTCGGAGGAATACGATCCGATGGGCGACGGGGTCGCGCCATAGACGCCGTAGCTCCCGGCATAGGGCTCGCCGCCGCCGTTAAAGCCCGAAACGGGCGACGGCGCGACGACAGCGCCCGGCCTGGCTGCGGCAGAGCCGTACAGGGGCGTCTGTTCGTCCGCACCGGCCCCAATCAGGCCGGGAGGAAGGGGCAGGCGCACGCCGTCGCCGGCCGCGGTCGCGGCCGAAGGCTGTTGGGTCAGCGGGTCGGCGATGCTGCCGGCGGAGGCGGGGCTGGCGGGCGTTTCGGCCCGACCCCAGCCGCCGCCGAACATCGAACCGCTGTCGGCCAGGCCGGCCGCGCCGCGCTGGCCCATCGGCCCTTCGACCATTTCTGAGGACGGGGGCGGCGGCAGGGGCGCGCCCGGCCCGCCGGCGATGCCGGCGCGGCGGAGATTCGGGGTGGCGTCGACCTCCGGCGCCATGGGGATTTCGTTGGGATCGGTGACAATGCCCCAGGCCCTGACATCGACCTGCCGGCCCGGCACGGCGGCGGTCTCGGGCGATGCGGCGAGACCGGATGACGGGGGCGGCGGAGCGACGGTCAGGCCCGACACCGGAGGCGGCTGGGCGGCGAGGCGGGATTTGTTTTCGCCGTACCAGCGCGACCAGCCGTTTCCGTCCATACCGAAATCCTCGCCGGTGAGTTTGGCCAGGCTGAGACGCGCGGCTTCCAGCTCGTCGGCGGCGATCTGCTCGTTGCCGAGGTTCATGACCCCGACCAGGAATTCGATGGTCGAGGGATAGTCGGCCATGGCCTGGAGCGCGGCCTTGCGCACGTCCGGGTCGCGGCGGCAGGCTGTCTCAAGCAGCCTGGCGGAATCCGGATCATGGTACGCGGCGACGGCGCGGACGGCTTCGCGGCGCACCGACGAATCGTCGTCCTCAAGCAGGGCCGACTCCAGTGCGGGCCAGGCGACCGACCCGGCCCGGCCCATTTCGGCCAGCGACCAGGCGGCGGCGGTGCGGTTGGCGGCGTTCTGGTTGTTCGTGAGGATGGAGGCCAGGTTGCCGGCGGTGCGGACCAGGCGGGCGTGGCCGACAAGGCGGATATAGCCGTCCAGCGGTTCCGCGATAACGCTGAGCGCCCGCTCGGCGGCGGCGATGGACTCGACGTCATCCATCACGGCCAGAACCTCGGCGGCGTTGGCGCGCACCAGGGGGGACGGGCTGACGATGAGGCGGCGGACCTCGGCCAGGCTCTGGGCGTCCCGCATGGTGCCGAGGGCATACACGGCGGCGGCCTGGATTTCCGGGCGCGAGTCGCGCAGCGCTTCGCGCAGCGGCTGCAGGGTCAGGGTCTGGTTGGCGATAAGCCAGGCCATGGAGGTGCGCCGGGCATCGGTGGATCCGGTGATAATCGTGGTCAATTCGGCGTTGAAGCGGTTGGCGTCAAGGGCCGGAGCCGACGCGGCCGCGGGAACCGCAGGGACTGCCGGCGCGGGCGGGGCCTGCGGCGGCAGCGGGGTCAGCGGTTCAATCGCCGACACGGGCGGCACGACCCCCGGGCCGGAGGCCAAGCCCGGAGCCGCGGCGGGGGACGAAAATGATGGCGCCGCCGGCGAGGAGAACGCGGGCTGGGCCGCCGGTGGCGTTGCCGACAGCGCGGGCGCGGACGGCGTTGTGGGGGAAGAAAACCCGGCGGCAGGCGCGGTCGGCGTCGCCGCGATGGTGGGGAGCGACGGAAGCGACGGGACGGAGGAGGCGGACGCGGCCGGCGACGCCGCCGGCGTGCCCGGGGTGGCTATGGCCGGCAGCGGTTCAAGCGCGCTGAACGGCGACGCCGCCGGGGTGGCCCCGAACGGCGACGGCGGGATCTCGCCCAGCGACGGCGGGGTCAGGCTGGCCGTGGTCGGCGGGGCCGAGCGCGGCGGCAGGCCGATGCCCGGCAGGGGCGACAGGCTGGAAGTCGATCCGTACCCAACGCCGACAAGGCGCATGGCGGCGAGGATCTCGTCCGAGACGCCGGCGGCGCGCAGCTCGGCCAGACCCGATTCGGACAGGTCGAAGTTGGCGGGGCTGTTGCGTATCTTGTCCACCACCAGGTTCGGCGAGATATTGGCCTGGACAAAGCCGATCACGTCGAGGTTGGTCAGCGGTTGCGCCTCCGCCGCCCTGACGGGGGCGAGGCACAGGGACAAGGCGGCCAGAGTCGCAAGCGCGCCTGCGGTAGTTCGTTTCCTGAACATGGCTGTTTCCTGTTGCGCACGAACGGCGCTCCCTCCCCCGTACGGAGGAGGCCGGTCCCCGGTCGGGGGCCGTCGGGCGTCGTTTTCAAGTTGCGCCAATGATACATATAATAACAGGTAAAGCCATAGCCTCCAAGCACTTTCCGGTTTGAGTTGCCCGTCCGGACCGGCGGTTTGCGCATGGCCGGAACGGCCGACCTCCGGTACGGCGGTGGGCGGTACTTTTTCCGGTAGGAGTTGCGTGTACACCGGGAATAAATTCCGCAAGCCAGCCGCACCGGGCCACGGCGGCGTCTTGGTTAATCCAGCCTGACCCCCGCCTTGACCAGTTCGTGGTCGAAGAAGTTAACGCTCATCCCGGCGTCGATGACATGGCGCTGGGCGTTGATGCCGCTGGATCGGGCGGACAGGAGGAAAAGGACCAGATTCGCGACTTCGCTTGTCGCGAGGGCTCGTTTGCGCAGGGTGGCTTTTTCGGCAAACAGGTAGTTGTCGAGATAGCCGGGAATGCCGGCCGAGGCGGAGGTCTTCAGGAGGCCGGCGTTGACGGCGTTGAAGCGGACCTCGGAAAAGGCGGAAAAGCTTTTGGCCAGGAACGCCACCGACGAATCGAGCGCCGCCTTGACGGGCGCCATATAGCCGTAACTCTCCGATGCCATAGTGGTATGGGAAATGGAAATGGTGACGACGGATGCATGCGGGTCGAAACGGTCCTTGAAGGCGTTTGCCAGCATGGGCAGGCTGAACATGCTGATGTCGACGGCCTGGAGAAAATCCGCCTTCGCCGTCTCGTGGAACGGCACCATGCCCCGGCTGTAGTTCGCGAACGCGACCGAATGCACCATGCCGTGCAGGACCGGATACCGCTCCCCGACCGCGCCCGCCAGGTCGGCGATTGCCGCCTCGGATTCGACGTCGCAGGGAAATACGGCCGCGCCGGGAAACAGCTTCGCCACCGCGCCGACCGCCGCCTCGTCCTTCACCGCCAGCACCGGCACCGCGCCTTCGTCCTGCAGGCCCTTTGCCACATGGTAGGCGACGCTTTTCTTGTTGGCGACGCCGACGACCAGAAACGCCTTGCCTTCGAGTTGCAAAAACGACATCCCTCACTCCTCTTTCTGTAGTGTATCGGTATGGACGGGGCAGGTATGATACCACGACTGCCGTTGGCCGCAGTCGCACCGCAACGCCGGACGGAATGCGGCGAACCACGCCTCAAGGCCGTGCGCGCGAATACGGCGCAAATTGTCTACCGCCCACCGATGGTGCGGAATCCCGTCCGTTTCGAACGCGACGAGCATCGCGCAGGGGAATTCTCCGCAATCGGCGCAACTGTCCAGGTTCCTGCCGGACGCGCAGTCCTTGATGCCGCACGGCCCGCAGAGATTGCGGCCCTTGCACCCTTCGCAGTCATATTCGGAAAGGTCCGGACGGCCTGCCGTGAATCTGGACGGAAACATCTCCAGGTGTTTCCAATCCCGTTCCGTAAACGCCACCCGGGCGGAACACTGTTCGCAATAAATGCCGCAATACGCCAGCATCTTCGGGTCGAATTTCATATCGTGCCTCCGAATCGCGCGGAGCAGAACCGGCTATCCGTGCGCCACCGGCGGCGGCAACCCGGCCGGCGGCGTCAGGGCGGCGCGGCGGGTATAGGCGGTGAGGAGGCGTTCGGCGTCCTTGTCCCAGGTAAAGGCCGTTTCGGCGGCGGTCCGGCCGTTGTGTCCCATCCACACCGTTTCGCTGTGGTTGTCGATGGCGTGCATCACCACCGCCGCCAGTTCCACCGCGTCCGGTTCCACCACCCAGCCGTTGACGTTGTGGATGACGAATTCCGACGCGACCGTGTTTTTCATCACCACCGCCGGTTTCATCGCCGCCCAGGCGGGCAGCACCGCCCTGCCGTTGTGGTCGCGGCGAAACGGGGCGAGGACCAGATCGACGGCGTGGTAATATTCGGGCGGCACCACCCGCCCCTGCGGCGGCAGAAACAGCGCCGCCGGCCCGGCGTCGCGGCGCATGTCGTCCTCGAGCGGACCCGCCCCGACAAAGAGAAAGCGCGCGCCCGGATACCGGCCCGAGACGACGCGCGCCGCCCGCGCCGCCAGATCGCCGCCGCCGACGACGGAAAAGCGCCCGGCGAACAGGAACCCGGGCGAACCGTCCGTCATGCCGGCCGCGTGGCGAATCGAGGCGATAATCTCCGGGCTGGGCGGTCGCTTCGGGATGTCGGCCCCGTGGTAGACGACGCTGCATTTCCAGTCCGGCGGGTGGAACTGTTCGTGGATGGTGCGCCGCACCCAGTGCGACGCGCAGATGACGGCGTCGGCTCGGTCGATTCCCTGCCGTTCGATCGCGGCGATGCGGGCCGAGTCGCCCGAGTCGGGCCAGCGCAGCGTTCTGCCCCATTCGGTCGAATGAAAGGAGACGGCGAAACGGGCCGGGCAGCGCTTCAGGGCCATCAGCCCCGCGCCGACGGTAAACCATTCGTGGCAGTGAATAACGTCGTAGGGCCCGTCCGTCTCCAGCGCATCGGCGAAATATCTGTCGAAGGTCTGGGACAACGCCCCGATCTCTTCGAAAAAGGTCTGTTTTCTGTCCCACGGGCAGCGGCGCACCATGACCCCGCCGACCGCCTCGTCCATGGCCTGTCCCGGTCCCTGGCGGGTGAACAACCGCACCTGGTGGCCGGCGCGGGCCAGGGCGGCGGCCAGGCGGCTGGCGTAAACGGCACCGCCCCCCACCGAAAGGCCTTCCAGTGCCTCCCACGCGAACATGGCTATTTTCATCGAATTTCCTTGTCGGCGGACGGCAGGCGGCAGGCGGCCGACAGGGCGTTTTACTATGAATGTGAACGTTCCTCCACACTTTTCGGTTGTTTCCACTACAACCGTAAAACGCAGTAAGGAACCAATCACCCTGTAAAAAGCGCTCGTCAGTGTTCGGCGTACTCGATGCCCTCTTCGAAAAGGCGCTTGGCGATCTCGAGGTTGATGCGGCTGCATTCGTCCGGGTAAAACGGCTTGTCCGCATCATACCAGAAAAGGGCCTGGATGACAAACCTGGCCGGCTCATAATCCTCGAACCGCACCACCGGCGGCAGCCCGGGCACCTTGCCCTCGTGGGTCTCCAAGGCGGCGGTGATGACGTCGAGGGCGCGTTCCACCTTGGGGTAGGGGTTTTTCGGCGACAGGTGGATGCGGATCAGGCGGCGGATATAGGGGCGGCGGTTGAGGTTCGTGATGTTCGAGTTGATGGCGGTGTTGTTCGGGATGACGACCGAACTGCCATCGTAGGTCCTGAGCCGCATCGACCGCATCCCGACATGCTCGACCGTGCCGTCGTAATTCGCGATAGACACGGCGTCGCCGACCAGAAAGGCCTTGTCGAAGGCGATGGAGGCAAAGCCAAGCAGGTTGCGGAGCATCTCCTGCGACGCCAGGGCGAGGGCCAGGCCGCCGATGCCCAGACCGGCCAGCACCGACACCATAGTCCTGCCGGTGAGGTCCTGGTAAATATGGGTGCCGCCGATGACGAGGATAAAAATCCTGACGATTCTCAGGATCATCGGCCTGACCGTCTCCATGAGGCGGTTGTTGCCGGTGCGGAAGATGGTCGCGCCATACACCTGGTCGACCATGCCGACGAGGTCGTAGAGATAGAGGACAAGCGCCGCAAAGAGGATGAGATTTGAAATCCACACGACGTCCGGGTGGTAGGCCGTCACCAGCAGCGACGACACCAATCGCAGCACCCGCCCGAACAGCACCAGCTTGACCGGATTGCGCAGCGGCACCAGCAGCACGTTGACGGCCGTTTGCCAGCGGGTGAGATTTTGCCGGCTCTGGAGCTGGTTGCCGGCGCGGCGGAAGCGGACCCGGAAAAAGTGGACGGCGTAAATCGCCAGGCCGATGATGAGAAGCGCCACCAGATACCGCCACAGCGTGATGCCGAACACCGACACCCCCAGCAGCAAATTGAAGGGGTAGGGCAGGCTCTGCATGACGGTGCGGTCGGCGCTGTGGACCAGTTCCTCCGCTTCAGCCAACTGGGAGCGGCGTTCGGCTTCGCGGCGCAACCGGTGCTGTTCGGCCGCTTCCGCTTCGGCTGCCTTGCGTTCCGCGTCCGCGTCCGCGTCGGCGGCCGCCGGGGTGGAGACGCCCAGCGCTTCTCCTGCCGCCGCCACCGCGCCCGTTGCGGCCTCTTGCACCGGGTGGTGGCGTTCCTCGACCGTGGCGGTGGTGCCGCCGTGAGGCAGGGCCGCAGCGGCGTCCGGTGTCGTTCCGCCGGCTGGAGTCGTTCCGCCGGCTGGAGTCGTTCCGCCGGTCGGAGTCGTTCCGCTAGCCGGAGAAGGAGCGGCCGCATCGTCGCCGCCGGGCGCGGCGGTCGGTAGGGTCGCGGCCGTCGGCGATGCAGGTGAAGAGGGCGTCGGTTCGGCCGGAGACGGCGCGGGTGCCGATGATTCGGGAGCGGGCGCGGACGGGGCGGTCCCGGAAGACGTTTCCCCCGCGCAACACGGGAGAAGCGCGGCGACAAACACGAGAATCAGGACAACGGCGGCGAGAAAAGGGCATGATCGGGGTGGTAAGCGCACGAGTAAGCTCCAGACAGGCGTCTCCCCCACCGTCCTCATATACTGTCGGGTTCAGCCGTGCGGCCCTAAAAAAAACACGAGGGCTACTGATTTGCCGTTACGATTTCCGCCGCCGAGTCCGCTCACAGGTCTATTTCCTCGATCTGAAGGACTCCGGAGGAAGTGCAATCGACCTCTTCCCGCGAGGACCACCCGCGTCCCTGTCGCCCTCGGAGGCTGACGGGGTCGCGCCTTTTCCCCCCTTGACAATGGCCAAGCGCGGCATTAGGGTTCGGTATTCCCGTTTTCAAAGGAACGCCATGATACACCTTATCTACCCCCACAAGTACGACAACCATTTCCACAGCCGGGACGCCCGGCCCGGCGACCATGTGTTTATCCCCAAGGGCGACGCGGCGCTGATGGCTGTGAACGGCGAGGGCGACTACCTCCCTACCTTCGCCCAGGTGCGGGACCGCCTCGGCGGCGATCTGTACGATGACGCCATCTACCTTTTTTCGGTCGACGACTGCGGGTTTTTTCTGCTCCAGCGGGACGTACCGGAAGGGGACGGCTTCGCCTACCGGCCGGTCATGATGTTCCGGAGCGTCCAGCCGCGCTGGCGCGCCTTTGCCGGCATCACCGCCGCGCATCTGTCGGGCTGGTTCGCCCACAACCGCTACTGCGGCGCCTGCGGCGAATTGTCGCAGCCGAAAGAGGACGAACGCGCCATGCGCTGTCCCGCCTGCGGCCTTGTCGTGTATCCGTCGATTTCGCCCGCCGTCATCGTCGCGGTCACGAACGGCGACAAACTGCTCCTGACCCGCTATGCCAACCGGCCGTCCAGAAATTACGCGCTTATCGCCGGATTTATGGAAATCGGCGAAAGCCTCGAGGACACGGTGCGGCGCGAGGTGATGGAGGAGGTGGGGGTGGCGGTCAGGAATCTCCGCTATTACGGCAGCCAGCCGTGGGCGTTTTCGTCGTCCATGCTGGCCGGCTTTTTCTGCGACGTCGACGGTTCGGACGCGATAACCGTGGACGAGGTCGAGCTTGCCGAAGCCATCTGGGTCCAGCGCGAGGACATCCCCACCCAGGACGTCGGCGTGGCCCTGACGGCGGAAATGATAGACGCTTTCCGGCGCGGCGAATATCCGCGCTAGCGCTTTGTAAAGAATGACTGGTTCCTGACTGCGTTTTACGGTTATTACTGGAATAAGCCCGAAAAGCGAAGGGGAAGGTTCACATTCAATGTAAAACGCCATAAGGGCAAGAAAAACCCGGGCGGCCACGATTCCGCCCGGGCAACACGAGAGGAGAAACAGCGCTTCTGGTCACACAGCCACGCCGGCCTTGCGGCCGATGGTGGTATTGTCTTTTTTCCGATCCCGTAATTCCTCGACCGGATTCGCTTTTTCTTCATACCGGTAATCCTGCCCGGCGTCGTTCTGCTGCTTCACAATGGTCCGGTGGCTCGGCACCGAGTCGACGTCACGGTTGACCAGGTTCTGGTAGGCGTAGTATTCGTGCTTTTCCGGCAACGCGTCAACTGGGACGAATTCCTCGCGGTTGGCGGTGAGGGCCACCTGGTTTTCAAGCACGTCCCGGACATAGTCCTTGGTCGGTTTGAAATGGAGAGGCTCCGGGAACTCGGCCTCGACCACCTGCTCCCATTGGGTGTTTTCGTGCGTGGCGAGAAGGTCCTTGGCGATCTGCAGGTGCGAGAGTTCGTAGGCCAGGAACAGTTCCCACGTCTCCTTCATCCGCTTGTCGGTCTCGCTCGTGTAGAACGACCAGTAGAGGTAGCATTCCATATATTCCCGCATAAGCAGGTTTTCCAGCCAGCTGCAGGAGGGGTCGAGGAGCGAGCCGTAGTGGCTGACGTGCTGCTCCTCGATCATGCCGATTTCCTGGTAAAGCTGGCGGCCGTTGTCGTCCGGATAGGTCGGGCCGATGTTCATATAGAAGTTCATCGTCTGCTGCTCGCCGGCGGTGAGGATGAGCGCGCCCAGCTTGGTGCGGATGTCGGCAGTGGTAAAGTCGCAGGGCTTTTTCACCGACTCCATCGGGTAGCGGTGTTCGGCGATGGTGGGGCGGCCGGGGGTGATTTCCACCAGTTCGCCGACCAGCTTCTGGGCGGGGATGTCCATATCGAGTTCGAGCAGATTGGCGTAGCGGTAGAGGTGATCGAAATCCTCAAGCAGGGCGAAGTCCATGCACGCCTTTACATAGGCGTCCGGCTCGTGCATGGCCAGCCAGGCGGTGAGGTCGACGGCGAGGTGTTCGTAGCCGATGGTGGTTTCGAGTTGCGTCTCGTCGCCGGGCGACAGCCAGTTGATGGATTTCTGCTGCTGCTGCTCGACCCTGCGGATCATGGCGAGGGAGCGGCGCAGATCCTGGTCCTCGCACATGCGGTTGAAGTTGTGGCCGAACAGGGCCGCTTCAACCTCGATGCCGTTCATGAGGATGATGCGGAGTTTGGTATAGGGGTCGATCGCATTTTTGTCGTAGGGCTTGCGGTAGAGAGTGTTCCAGTCCTCGACATTCTGGTCAAAGGTGCGGGCCTTTTGTTCGAACGGTCTGAACGTTTCCATGCGCGAGTCTCCTTGCGGATTATTAATCATCTATATTGTTAAAATAAACAAAATACGTTAATATTCAAGACGTAAACCAAGTACTTTCTGGTGGGGGTTGAAGAACGTCGCCGCATTCCGTGGACAAAGATAACGAGGGATGGTTTTTGCGACAAGGAGCGGACATGGGCGATATGGACAGGCCTGGCGCGTGCGCGGGCGGCATGGACGGCGACAACGAGGCAGTGGGGAGCGGCGGATTGGCAAAGCAGAGCGTGACGGAAAAGGGCATTCCAGACGCCGACAACGCCAGCCCTGACGGCATGTCCAGGGCGTCGACGACTGGTTCGTCCGATCAGACGCCGCCTCTGACGAGCCGGGGGGGAGTCTGTCGACCGGGCGGAGGAAGGTCCGTTCCCGGCCTCCCGAAAAACCCGCTACGACGAATCCAGACGCATGGGCGACACGAACGCGGGCAGGACCACGGATATCGGGGACACGCAAAAATCTTCGGAGACACGGTGGTAGGGAGCGGGTACATCTGACCGCAGCCTCTTCACCCTCCTCCAACAACGAGCCGGGCGGTCGCCCGGCTCATCAAGTTTGGCCTTTTTTCTCATAGCTTGTGTCAGCCATTTCACCAAAACATCCCACCCTCCCCCAACCGTCATCCCGGCGGGAAAAACGTCTGCTGCAGCGAACGGGAAGGTTTGACGACGCAAGGCGGGGAGGACCTGGACGGCGGGGAATCCGTAAAAGCATTTAAGCACAG
>JAJQBO010000036.1 GCA_021203245.1 Planctomycetaceae bacterium | reverse complement strand
CATTGATAACTACAACTTCAACCGTATGACTTGATAACGGGATAGACTCTAAGGGTAAATGAAAGCGAATTAGAAAAACTCGATTTTAAAACCAGTTCTTTATTGAAGGGAATTGGAGGTCAGAAAAGATATACGAGAGGCGGCACGTAAAAAGCCGCAGCACTTATAGCTGCGGCTTTTTGATTTTGGTACCCGCTCTGCGACTCGAACGCAGGACCTACTGATTAAGAGTCAGTTGCTCTACCAACTGAGCTAAGCGGGCTCGCTTTTGGAGAATTAAATAATACGAACTTCCGCCCCGGTGTCAATTGCTTTTCGCAAGACTTTTCAGAAAAACATTTCCATCCGCCGGTGCACAATGCCGACTTCCATAAATTCGCCGCCCGTGGCCCTGAAGCCGGCCCGTTCATACAGGCCCAGCTTGTCGATTTGCGCGTTCAGGAACGCCCGGGTGAAGCCGGCCGACCGGCCGTCCTCCAGGCATCGGCACAACAGCGCCCAGGCGATCCCTTTGCCGCGATGAGGCCGGAGCACCGCCACCCGGCCGATTCGGAGCCAGCCGCCGTCGTCGTATGAGCGGAGCGTCGCCAGCGCTTCATCGCCGCGGATTGCCACGAGATGGGTCGCCGTGGCGTCGACGTCGTCCCACTCCTCATCCGGCGGGCAGTGCTGTTCTTCAATGAAAACAGCCTGACGCACCGCCTGTGCCAGCGCAAAAGCCGGGTCGCCGGCGCCCTGAAACGAGTGGATGACATAGCCGCTCATTGCCGACGCCGCCGTTCGCGGAAAAACTCCCGCAGGATAAGCCCGCACGGTTCGGCCAAGACGTCCGCCGTCACCTCGACCGTGTGGTTGAGTTGTTCGCAGCCAAGCACGTCCAGGACCGACCCGCACGCGCCCGCCTTCGGGTCCCGGGCCCCATAAACCAGCCGGCTGATCCGTGACAGCACCAGCGCCCCGGCGCACATGGCGCAGGGTTCCAAGGTCACGTACATGGTGCAGTCGTCCAGCCGCCAGCTCTCCAGCGCCGCCGCCGCCTGGGTAATGGCCAGGACCTCGGCGTGCGCGGTCGGATCCTGCAGCATCTCGCGCTGGTTGTAGGCTCGGGCGATGAGCCGCTCGCGGTGGTAGATGACCGCGCCCACCGGCACCTCGCCGGATTCGGCGGCTTCGGCGGCGGCTTTCAGGGCCTGGGTCATGCGCCAGGCATCGATGTCTTCGTCAATCATAGTATTCCGGGGGCAGTTGTTTCAGGATAAAATCAGGTACCTGGCGCTTGGCGCGCCGGAGCGGCAGGCCGGTTTTCCCCAGTCCGGTGCGCTCGGCCGTGACCAGGTGTCGGGCGTGGGTGATGGCGAGGGCGAGGGCGTCGGACTCGTGGTCGGTCGCCGGCGATTCGGGGAGTTGCAGGAGGACCCGCACCATGTCCCGCACCTGGTCCTTGCCGGCGCGGCCGTTCCCCGCGACGGCCCGTTTGACCAGGGCCGGTTCATACCCCTGCACCTTCAGGCCCTGTTCGGCGGCGGAGAGCAGGGCGACGCCGCGCCCTTCGCCGATGGCGATGGCGGTTTTCGGGTTGTGGCCGGTAAACACCGTCTCCACCGCCGCCGCCTGGGGAGAGTGCCGGGCAATGACGTCCCGCAGCCCGCGATAGATGGTGACAAGCCGTTCGGCGATGCTGTCCCCTTCGGCCCGGATGCAGCCGCTGTCCAGGCAGACGAGGCTGTTGGCGCGGCGTTCGACAACGCCGTAGCCGACAAACCGCGTTCCCGGGTCTATTCCCAGGATGCGGGTTACCGTTTCCATCTCTTTCCCGATTCCGCTTGGCAGAAGGGCGCCGCCTTTCTATAATACGAATCTTTGTGACGACTCGCCGCGAAAAATCGGTATTTTCACGGCGGCATCATCGTTCCGCCATACGTTGACGGCCCCCTACAACCCTATCGTTCGGGGCCGGATTGTCAAGCCATTGCCGTTCTGGCAGACGGCAGATGGCCCGCGAGGGGAGAGTGATATGGCCAAGGCAGCAAAGACAGCACGGAAATCAAACACCAAGCGTCAACCCGGAGCCGCATCCGCGGCAGGCGCGAAGCGCGCGGCCGGTCGCGACATCAACCACGTCGTCGACAGGCTTCGCCGCGAAGGCAGTTCCATCATTACCGGCCACACCCACATGCTGGCGGCCTGCGGGCTGATGAAGGCGGCCGGGGTCCTGCCGTCGTTCAAGGATCGCAAAAAACCGGTCGTCACCATCGTCAACTCGTTCTCGACCCAGGTCCCGGGCCACGCCCACCTGCGCCATCTCGAGAAGGTCGTCCACGACGAACTGATCGCGCTCGGCTTCACCGTCTGGACCGCCAACGTCGGCGGCATCGTCTGCGACGGTATTTCCATGGGCCATAACGGCATGAAGTATTCGCTGGCGTCGCGTGAACTCATCACCGACCAGATTGAGACCATCCTTGCCGCCCACCCCTGCGACGGCTGGATTGGGATTGGCAACTGCGACAAGATCGTCCCCGCCATGTTCAACGCCATGGCCAGGATGAATATCCCCGCCGTCTACGTCGGCGGCGGCCCGATGCTCGCCAGCACCGAAAACACCGATCTTATCTCCATTTTCGAAGCGGTCGGCAGGGAAGCGGTGGGCAAGATGACCCGCAAGCAACTTGAGCACATGGCTGAAATTTCCTGTCCCGGCTGCGGGTCGTGCGCCGGCATGTTTACCGCCAATTCCATGAACTGCCTGGGCGAAGTCATCGGCCTGGCCCTTCCGGGGAACGGCACCATCACGGCCGAGGTGTGGGCCGACGCGAAAAAGACCAGGACAAAACTGAATCCCGCCCGGCTCGACCTGGCGCGCAACACCGCCCGCGCCCTCAAGCGCTGCATCCAGAAGCGGATTCTCCCCCTGGACCTCATCACCCGCACCAGCCTCGACAACGCCTTTATCTGCGACATGGCGATGGGCGGGTCGACCAACACGGTCCTGCATTCGCTCGCGCTCGCGCACGAGGCCGGCATCCAATACGATCTCAAACGGATCAGCGAACTGTCCCGCCGCACTCCCTGCATCTGCAAGGTGTCGCCGTCCCGTCCCGAAGTGCATATGGAAGACGTCGACCGCGCCGGCGGCATCCCCGCCATCCTGAAGGAAATCGCCACAAAGACCCAGGCCGGGCTGGTCCTGGACGCGCCCACCATCGGCGGCAAACTGGGGGACGCGCTCCGCAAGGCGCCGAAGCCGGACGGCTATGTCATCCGCACCGCCGCCGAGCCGTTCAGCCGCGAGGGCGGTCTGGCGGTCCTGTTCGGCAATCTCGCGCCCCGGGGCGCGGTCGTCAAGACAGTCGGGGTCACCGACGACATGCGCGTCTTTTCCGGACCGGCGCGGGTGTTCACGTCGGAGGAATCGGCCCGCGACGGCATCCTCGGCGGCAAGGTTAAGGACGGCGACGTCGTCGTCATCCGCTACGAAGGCCCGCGCGGCGGTCCCGGCATGCAGGAAATGCTGTCGCCGACGGCGGCGATTCTCGGCATGGGACTGCGGGCGGCCTTGGTGACGGACGGCCGTTTCAGCGGCGGCACGCGCGGTCTGTGCGTCGGCCACGTCAGCCCCGAGGCAGCTGCGGGCGGGCCGCTGGCGGTTATTCGCGACGGCGAAATCATCAGCATCGACTCGAACAAGCTGACGGTCAAAATGGAAGTTCCCGACGCCGAGATCAAGCGCCGCCTGGCCGCGCTCAAGCCCTTTACGCCAAAGACCAAGCACGGCTGGCTGGCGCGCTATTCCGCCCACGTGACGTCGGCCGACCAGGGCGGGGCGTTCTCGATTTAGGGCGGCGGAATACGGTGAATGAAAAGCGCAACTGCCCGCCCTGTCGTCACCCCGGCGGTGCAGCGTTGAACCGGGCGTGAGGCGGGAAGTTGTGCCGGAGCAGCCGCTGTCGCGATGTGCTGCACCTGCGCCGAATCGCAGCGCTGCTCCGGCACAACCTCCCGTTTTTCGTACAGTGGACGTATGCACGCCGGGGTGACGTGGGGGGAGAGTGTTCGGGTACCCTTTTCGGTTCGTAGTTCAGATAAATCCGTGGTTTTAGTCATCGAAAACGCAACTCCCATATAAGGATCAGGACGTTATGAATGTATTAGTGGTTGGTTCGGGCGGGCGCGAACACGCGCTGTCGTGGAAATTGGCGCAAAGCCCCAAGGTGGACAAGGTCTATATCGCGCCGGGCAATTCCGGCTGCGCCGAGGTCGGGGAGTGCGTCGACATCGACGTCGGCAACCTCCGCAACCTGGTGCGCTGGGCCAGGGATCACGAGATCGGCTTTATCGTCCCCGGGTCCGAAGTCTATTATGTCGACGGCATCGTCGACGCTTTCAAGGACTCCGGCATCCCCATCTTCGGCCCGAGCAAATCGGCGGCCGAACTGGAAGGCTCGAAATCCTTTGCCAAGGGCCTGATGCGCCGCCACGGCATTCCCACCGCCGATTACGCCGAGTTCGAGCAGTTCGAGCCGGCGATGCGCTACCTCGACTCCCGCTCCGAAGGCCCGGTGGTGGTCAAGGCCGACGGGCTCTGCGCCGGCAAGGGCGTGGTGGTGTGCCAGAACCTGGACGAGGCCAAGGCGGCGGTCAAGCGCATCATGGCGGACGGCGAGTTCGGTTCCGCCGGTTCGCGGGTGATTATCGAGGAACTCCTGCGCGGGCAGGAGGTCACCATCCTCGCCCTGACGGACGGCAAGACGATTGCGCCCCTCGCGTCGTCGCAGGATCACAAGGCCGCGTTCGACGGCGACACCGGCCCGAACACCGGCGGCATGGGCGCGTATTCGCCCGCGCCGGTTATGACCGAGGAGCTGATGGACGAGGTGGTGGAAAAGATTCTCATCTCCACCGTCCATGGCATGAACGAAGAGGGCAGGCGGTTTCGCGGCCTCCTCTACGCCGGGCTGATGCTTACCGGCGGCGGGCCGAAGGTGCTTGAATACAATGTCCGCTTCGGCGATCCCGAGACCCAGCCCATCATGATGCGGTTGAAGTCGGACCTGTTCGAACTGCTGGACGCCACCGTCAGGGGCAAGCTTTCCGAACAGACGATCGAATGGTACGACGACCCGGCGGTCTGCGTCGTGCTGGCGGCGGGCGGCTATCCGGGCACGTACGAAAAAGGCACGGTCATCTCCGGCCTCGATAGTGCGGCCAAGCGGCCCGACACGGTCGTGTTCCACGCCGGCGCAAAGTTGAATCACCAGAAACAGGTGCTGACCGACGGCGGCCGCGTGCTCGGGGTCACCAGCCGGGGCAAGGATATCAGGACAGCTATCGAAAACGCTTACCGCGCCGTCGGCGACATCTCGTTCGAAGGCATGCGGTACCGTACCGATATCGGGAAGAAGGCCCTGTGAGCAGCCACTTTTTCGCCTATCTTTCCCGGATGCGGCTGATTCGGCGCTGGAGTCTGATGTACAACACCAGCCCGGAAAATATCCAGGAGCATTCGCACCGGGTGGCGTTGCTGGCGCATGCGCTCGCCAGCATCGGCAATCTGGAATTCGGGAAACACCACGATGCCGAACGGCTGGCGTTCCTGGCCCTCTTGCACGACGCGAGCGAAGTCGTCACCGGCGACATGCCGACGCCGGTCAAGTATTACGACGACGCAATCCGCACCGCCTATAAGAAGATGGAGGAAACGGCCAACCGCCGCCTCCTGTCGTTCCTGCCCGAGAAATACCGGCCGGTGTACGAAGCCGCATTGGTTCCGGACGCCGCCGAGGCGGAGAGTTGGGCGCTGGTGCGGGCGGCGGACAAGCTGTGCGCCTGGCTGAAGTGCGTGGAGGAACGGCGGGCCGGCAACCGCGAATTCCTCCTTGCGGAGAAGGGGTTGCGCGAGCAATTGGACAGGATGGATATGGCTGAAGTTGCCTATTTTCTCGAACATTTTGCGCCCGGATTTGAACTCACCCTGGATGAACTCGGGGCGGCCTTGCCGTAACGGCGGGTCCGCTCACGGTTTGTGGGGCGGTAAGCTATTGTTTTCCCTCAATTTGCGAAAGTTATTGGTTCGATGGAAAAAATTGTTATAATTCCGGAAGGTGTGTGTTGCGACCGCATGCTGGTCGATGTCGAGGACGGCGTCATCCATGGCGTGCACTTCGAAGGCGGCTGCCCCGGCAACAGCATGGCGTTGGGCAGATTATTGAAGGGCCAGCCGGCGGACCGCATCGCCGAACTCCTGGCAGGCGTCGACTGCGACGGCAAGGGAACCTCGTGTGCGGATCAGTTGTCCCGCGGGTTGAAGAAAATGGTACTGCATCCTGTTAAGGATTAATACATGAAGAGTGGCAATCGACACAGACATAACCGCAGCCTGAAGGGGTTCGAGACGCACCGCCGCGAGTGTGGCTCCTCGGAAGTGCGTCAGGGTAGGGCATGGCGCTTTGCCGGGACGGGGCGGTTTGTCGATCCCTATGAACCGCACTATCGGGTCACCGCGAGGATGGCGGCCCTGCCGGGCAAGCATTTCCGCCCGGTCCGCGAGCCGGTTCGGGCGTCCCACGGCCGGGTCGACTGAATCGCAGCCCATTATGAAGATACCACGCCCTCTCCAGGTTTGGGGAGGGCGTTTATTTTTGCCGCAAATTCCGTATACTTGTCGATTCGCCCGCGTCGTGGTGATGCGGCTGGAGCAGACCAAACCATGAAAACGCGCCACTTTCTCCTTACCGGCTGCGCCGGTTTTATCGGCGGCCATATGCTCGACCGGTTGCTTGCGGACGGCCATACCGTTACCGGGCTGGACGATCTTTCCACCGGCTCGGCGGCCAACATGGAAGCCGCGCGGGGCAGGTTCACCCTTATCGAAGGCAGCGTCTGCGACCCGAAGGCGGTCGCCCGCGCGCTCGAGGGCGTGACCCATATCATTCATCTGGCGTCGGTGCCATCGGTGCCGCGTTCCGTCGCCGAACCGTTGGAGAGCGCCACCGCGTCCATCATCGGGACGGTCACGCTGTTCGACGCGGCCAGGCGCTCCGGCGTCGAGCGTATCGTCCAGGCGGCGTCGAGTTCGGCCTATGGCGACAACCCGGCCCTGCCGAAGCAGGAGGGCCAGATGCCCCGGCCCATGAGCCCGTACGCCGTGGCGAAGTTGACGCAGGAGTATTACGGTTTTGCCTTTGGCAAATGTTACGGCCTCGACGTGGTGTCGCTGCGCTATTTCAACGTCTTTGGACCGCGCCAGAATCCGCACAGCATGTATGCCGCCGTTATTCCCAAGTTCATCACCATGATGAAACGGGGCGAGCGCCCCGTCGTGTACGGGGACGGCGAGCAGACGCGCGATTTTACCTATATCGACAACGTGGTGGAGGCGAACGTCCGCGCCGCGCTTTCGCCCAATCCCATGCGGGGCGCGGTCGCCAACATCGGCGGCGGCTCGGGCCACAGCCTGAACCACCTTGTCGCGCTCCTGAACGACCTGCTCGGCACCAGCCTGGAGGCGGTCTACGAGCCGCCCCGCGTCGGCGATGTAAAGAACAGCCTGGCGGACGTCGCCAAGGCGAGGGAGTTGTTCGGGTACGAGGCCAGCGTGGATTTCGCCGAAGGGGTGAAGCGGACCGTGGCGTCGTTCAGGTAAGAGTGGAGTGCGTATCTATTCCGTCTCGACCATGGTCCGGCCGCTTCTCTTACCCGATGTTTTGCGGGAGGGGCGATTTTTAAAAAGCGCGCGCAGGGTCTTTCCCATGCGATTTTCCGTATCCTTGAAGATGGTGGACATCATCTGTACGACGATAGTGTCCTCGGTCTTGTTATTCGCTTCAGCAAGGAACTCGATTTTGGCTGACAGTTCTGGAGGAAAATCAATAGACAATTTTTCCTTGCGAGGTTTGTCCGGTTTGGTACCGGTAACCTTGCACGCGTTGAGATAGGATTTTATGGCATTGTGAAAATCCTTTTCCGCTTCGTCTATTGTTTCACCTTCAAAATCTATGAGATCCTGTATCCGGAGGACGCGACCGACAAACATACCATCTTCAGGATTGAACTCCACCGCCGCGGTATACCCTTTATAGGTCATAAAGACTGTTTCGATTATGTTCATTATTCAGCCTCGTTTTGTGCTATTTTGTCCAAATATTGTCGCAGGCTCGCAATTTTGTACATCAGGAGTTCTTTTCCCGGGTGAGGCCGATGGGTGTCCCACTTTCCGTTCGGGTGAACAAAAGTGATGCGAGATCCTTCGCATTCGATCACCTGGCACCCTAATGCCTTTAATAAAGCCTCAACATCGCGGAATAAAAGCGTTTTCGGCTTGGGGTTGCCGCGAATAGCCGCCAGGGTTTTTCGATGTTTGGAGTTCATGGGGAATACGCCATCCAAATCATGTGACGCGTCAGCTAGTATGTTCCCAAGCCAACCCTAATGCGTATCCGATCCGGCACCCATTTATCCAAGCCGGTAATGGTATTATCATTCAAATATTCGATAAAACAAGCGCCAACCATTGGCAGCGGTTTTTTACGCTATTCCCTCTTTGCTCGCAAAGACGGAGTCGAACAATATATCGATATCGCTGGTCGGCAACGGGTCGATATGGACGGTAAAACTTTTCACGCCGTCGAGCCGGCGGCCGAGAGCCTCGAGCTCGCGTTTGATGCGTTCCGTGTGCGACCGCTTTTCCGCCGGGGTGAACCCGTCCCTGAGGCGGACCATCACCAGGTGCCGTACCGTGCTCATGTGTTCCCTTTCACGCAAATCGCTTCGTAAACCGCGCCATAATTTCCTTGCTTCCGACCTCCGCACTCCCATCATGGAATGACGGACGCACCCATCGGAGAGGGATATACCAATGCTTTTTCCCAATCATGCAGGCCCACGACAGCGGCAGCGGGTTATCGTGCTCGGCGCCGGCGAAATCGGCCTTAACGTCGCCTCGCGCTTGACCTCGGAAAATCGCCAGGTCGTGGTGGTCGACCACAATCCGAAAAAACTCCAGGCAGTCATGGCCGCCCTCGACGTTCAGGGCCTCCAGGGGTCGGCCAGCAGCCCGGCAATCCTCGAGGAAGCCGGCGTCGCCAGCGCGGATATCGTCGTCGCCGTTACCGGCAACGACGAGGTCAACTTGCTCGCCTGCCTCATCGCCAATGTCCGCAATCCCGGTTCGCTCAAGCTGACCCGCATCAAGAACGGCGAATACGCCCGCATGTCCGACATCCTCGGGCCCGATTACCTCGGCGTCAAGGCCATCATCAACCCCGACGTCGAGGTGGTCAACACCATTCTCCGCATGCTGCTCATTCCCACCGCGGTGGATTACGGCGAGTTCGGCAACGGCAGGGTCAAGGTGGTCGCGGTCGAGGTCAAGTCCGGCCCGCTGGTCGACCGCCCGCTGACCGAATTCCCCGCCATCAGCCAGGACCGGGGCGTCCGCGTCAGCGGCATTCTCCGGGGCGAGCGGCTGGTGCTGCCGAAGGGAAACGACGCGATACGGGAGGGGGACGTCGTCTACTTCGCCTGCCTCGAGGAAAGCCTGCAAACGGTGCTGCGCATCACCGAATCCGGCTTCAAGCCGATTCGCAGCGTCTGTATCGTCGGCGGCGGCGACATCGGCCTGCGCCTGGCCGAAATCCTCGACAAGCGCGATCTCCGGGTCAAGCTGGTCGAACGGAACGCCGCCCGCTGCGAAGAACTCGCCGAACGCCTCGCCAACGTCATGGTCCTGAACGGCGACGGCACCGACCGCGACTTCATGCGCGGCGAAAATATGGGCGATTCCGACATCGTGGTGGCACTGACCGGCGACGATGAGACGAACATCCTCACCTGCCTGCTGGCCAAGTCGATAGGCACCCTCAACACCATCACCCGCGTCAACAAGAACGGCTATATGCCGATTGTCCGCGCCATCGGCCTCAGGCTGTCGGTCAACCCGCGCGTCGCGGCGACGAATTCCATCGTCCATTTTCTCCGGCGCGGCCTGCTCCTTTCCACCCTCACCACCCACGACGAGGATGTGGAAATGCTCGAAGCCGTCCTGACCGACACGTCGCAGCAGTTGGGAAAACCGCTGAAGGAACTGCATTTCCCCTCCGGCACCAACATTCTCGCGGTCCTGCGCTGGGACGACGTGTTTATCCCCGGCGGCGAGACGGTGCTGCAGTCGGGCGACCGGGTTATTCTCATCTGCGAACGCGAACGTCTCGGCTGGGTCGACGCCAGCCTTATTGGCCACAGGTAGATTATGCGCATCAAGGCGATACTCCATATCATTGGCGGGCTGATGCTGGCGACCGGGGTGAGCATGCTCCTCCCCATCGCCTTCTCGCTCTTTTACCACGACGCCGGGCTGATGCCGCTGGTGTATTCGCTCCTCATTACCGCCGGCGTCGGCGCGCTGTTGCTCTGGTTGTTCAGGAGCGAGTTCGCTCGGGCGACCAGCCTGAACCAGCGGGAAGGCGCGGCGACGGTGGCGGTGGGATGGGCGGCCGCGTGCCTGCTGGGCGCGCTGCCCTATGAATTCGCCGGAATTTTTCCCTCCTTCGCCGACGCGGCGTTCGAGTCGTTTTCCGGGTTTTCCACAACCGGATCATCGGTGATGCAGAATATCGAGGCGGTCGCGCCGGGCATCCTCCTCTGGCGCAGCATGACCCACTGGCTGGGCGGCATGGGGATTATCGTCCTGTCCCTGGCCATCCTTCCCTACCTGGGCGTCGGCGGCATGCAGTTGTACAAGGCCGAGGTGCCGGGGCCGACGCCGGACAAGCTGACGCCCCGCCTCAAAGACACGGCAAAAATTCTCTGGCAGGTGTATATTCTCATGACCGTGGCGCAGGTCTGTTTTCTTTCATTCGGCGAAATGAGCTTCTTCGAGGCGCTGGCACACACCTTCGGCAGCGTCGCCACCGGCGGTTTTTCCACCCGCAACGCCTCCCTCGGCGCGTTCAGCCCCTATACCCAGTGGGTGTGCATCGTCTTCATGTTCCTGGCCGGCGTCAATTTCGTCCTTCACTTCAATGTCCTCCGGGGCCTGGGCCGGCTCGCCATCCGCGACGAGGAATTCCGTTTTTATACCGTCGTCACCCTGACCGTCGCCGCCATGGTGTGCATCCAGGTAATGCCGTCGTACCCAACGGTCGAGGAGGCGGTTCGCGCTTCCCTGTTTCAGGTGGTGTCGATTCTCACCACCACCGGCTTCGCCACCGCCGATTACGAGATATGGCCGCCCCTGGCGCAGGGCCTGCTGCTGCTCCTCATGGTAATGGGCGGCTCGGCCGGCTCGACCGCGGGCGGCCTCAAGTGCATGCGCATCCTCGTCCTGGCAAAACACCTGTATCACGAGGTATTTTACCTCGTCCATCCCCAGGCGGTCCGGCTCATCAAATTCAACCGCACCACCCTCCCGGCCAGCGTCATCAACGGCTGCGTCAGCTTCGTCACCCTCTATTTCCTGATTTGGGCGACGTCGACCATCCTCGTCGCCGCCACCGGAGCCGACCTCGCCATCTCCGCCTCGGCCGCGCTTACCTGCCTGTCGAACGTCGGCCCCGGCTTCGGCACGATTGGTCCGGCGGAGAATTTCGCCCACCTCGCCCCCATGGCGAAATGGGTCCTGTCCCTCGACATGCTGCTCGGCAGGCTCGAGCTGTTCACCCTGTTGGTGTTGTGCTTCCCCGAATTCTGGAGGCGCTAAAGCATTTTACAATAATATGTGAACGCAGCCGATGGCTTCGTGAGTTCGGTGCATTACCCGTCTATTCCCGTGG
>JAJQBO010000094.1 GCA_021203245.1 Planctomycetaceae bacterium | reverse complement strand
GGGCGGCTCAGTACCGTCTACCCGTTTCATTTGTTCACGGAGTTTCTTAAAATGCAATATAAGATTGAAAAAGGCCAAACTTGAGAAGCCCCCGGCGCGCCGGGGGCTTTCTGATAACTATACTGCGATGGTTCAGCCAATCAGTGGCCGCCGTCGGCGAGTTTGCCGCCGATGGCCTTTTCCACTTCGGCTTTGGCCTGGTCGCGCAGTTCCGGCGTGTCTGCCTCGAGGTTGAGGCGGAGCACCGGCTCGGTATTGGAGGCGCGGAGGTTGAACCAATAGCCGTCAAAATACATGGACAAGCCGTCGAGGTGGAAAACTTCCTTTGCCTTGGCCGCGTATTCCTTTTCCATCTTGGCGACGACGGCGGCGGTATCGTCGACGACGAAATTGATTTCGCCGGTGGCAAAGTACTTGTGGAACGGCTCGATCAGTTCCGACAGCTTTTTGCCGCTCTTCGACAGCACCGTCAGGACCGACAGCATGGCCATCTCGGCGTTATCGGTATAGTGCAGGTCGCGGAAGTAGAAGTGGCCCGACAGTTCGCCGGCGAAAATTGCCTTGTCTTCGCGCATCATCGCCTTGATATAGGAATGGCCGACGCGGCACATCTTGGCGACGCCGCCGAGTCGCTCAATCTCCTCCTTCACCACCTTGGAGGAGCGGAGGTCGTAGAAGATGGTCCCGCCCGGGTCCATGGCGAGCATTTCCGACGCCAGCAGGGCGGTGACGAAGTCGGCGGGAATGATGCCGCCCTTTTCGTCCACATACATGCTCCGGTCGCCGTCGCCGTCGAAGGCGACGCCGAGGTCGGCCCCCACTTCCTTGACCTTGGCCACCAGGTCCTGCATGTTTTCGGCCTTGATGGGGTTGGCCTCATGGTTGGGGAAGTTGCCGTCCGGCTCGAAATAGAGGGGAATCAATTCGCAGGGCAGCTTCTCAAAAAGCTTCGGCAGGAAAGCGCCCATGACGCCGTTGCCGGCGTCGACGACAACCGTCAACGGCTTGATGCTGCCGGCGTATTTCAGCAGGTTGGCGCGGTATTCGGAGAAAATATCCTCTGTCCTGACGCTGCCCGCCTTGGCGGCGGAGGTAAAGGCATTTTTGTTGACCAGCTTTTCAATTTCGCCCAGGCCGCTGTCGTAGGCGACGGGAATGGCGTCTTCGCGGCACCATTTGCAGCCATTGTACTTGGCCGGATTGTGGCTGGCGGTGATCTGCACGCCTGCGCCGGCCTTCAGATAGGCGGTGGCAAAATAGAGCATGGGGGTCGAGGCCATGCCGATGTCAATTACGTCCACCCCCTGCTTGGTCAGGCCGCGTATCATCGCCTGGGCCAGGGGCACGCCGGACTCGCGCATATCCCTGCCGACAACGGCCGTCTCGCACTTCAAGACCTGCGGCGCGGCCTGCCCGATTGCCTCGAACAAGGCTTCGTTAACCTGGTCCGGGTAGGTGCCCCGCACGTCGTATGCTTTAAAAATCGCCATTCATTTCCTCCCCGAAAGAACCTGTCCGTTCATCGCCGTCCCGGCATCCCTCCTGCCATAGCCGGTAACAGACATGGCCCTCAACCCATTTCCCGTTCACAAAACCAAAATCAGCGATAATTAAACGTCACCTACGCCGTTTTCGCAAGCCTAAAACAGGCTTTTTCTTCCTGACCGACCAGCCGAAGTGGCCCTGGCGCTCGCCCAGGGCATAATAATCGCCGTGGGCATAACAGAGGAGATCGGCCCGGTCGAGGCGAAAGCGGCCGCTTTTGTCCATCAGGGCAGCGGTGACCATCACGCCGGCAACCCTGGCCAGAAACAGGTCGTGCGACCCAAGCGGTATGCGTTCGGTCACCGTGCAGGCGATGCTGATGGGCGCTTCGGCGACGGCGGGACAGTTCACGCCGTCCATGGGGGAGGGGGTGAGGCCGGTGGCGGCCCATTTGTCCTGATCCCTCCCTGACACGACGCCGCAGTAATCGACCGCGTGGGCCTGGGCGCGGGAGGGGAGATTGACGACGAACTCCCCCGATTCCACGATAAGGCCATGGGAATATCGGGCCGGCTGAACCGAGATCGACAGCATGGCGGGGTTGGTGTTGATATTGCCGCACCAGGCGATGGTGATAAGGTTCGCAGGCCCCTCCAGCCCTGCGCAACTTACCAGAGCCGCAGGGGCGGGAAGGACCATGTTGCCGGGCTTCCAGGTAAGCTTGTCGCCCGGCATCAATCGCTCCACGGGCCGTCGGGACCGACAAGGATATTGTCGATAAGGCGAACTCCGCCGATTTTGATCGCGCCTGCCATAAGGACGAGATCGTCGACCTTTTCGACTTCCTCGAGCGTCTCGGGCGAGACGATGTCCAGGCAGTCGAGCTCGATTTCGTCGTCCTGGAGGATGCGCTCCTGCATGGCGGTGGCGAGGCGGAAGGCGTCGTATTCCTTGTCCCGGATTAGGTCGCGGCCCAGGAGCAGGGCTTCGCGGAGGGCGAGGGCCCGGTCGCGGTACTCGGGCGGAATATTGCGGTTGCGGCTGGACAGGGCCAGGCCGTCTTCCTCCCGGACGATGGGACAGACGACGATTTCCACCGGGAAGTTGAGGTCGATGACCATGCGCTGGATAACCAGCGCCTGCTGGGCGTCCTTTTGGCCAAAATAGGCGCGGGTGGGCCTGACCAGGTTGAACAGCTTAGCGACGACGGTCGTGACGCCCCGGAAATAGCCCTGACCCCGCGACATGCCGCACAGGCCGCGGGTCAGGCCATGGACCTGCACCGACGTCTGGGCCCGGGGCGGATACATCTGCTCGGCCGAAGGATGAAAGACGATATCCATCCCCAGCCGTTCCGCCGCCTCGAGGTCCTTCTCCCAGGTGCGGGGGTAGGAATCGTAATCCTCGCCCGGCATGAACTGGGTGGGATTGACGAAGACGGAGATGGCGGTGATGTCGTTTTCCGCCTTGCTCCGTTCGATAAGGGACAGGTGGCCTTCGTGCAGCGCGCCCATGGTGGGGACAAGACCGCATTCGGCGCGGCGGGCGGCCATGTCCTCGGCTTCGCGGCGCATTTCGTGTATGTCTTCGATAATTCGCATTGGTGCCTCTCGTTCAGTGTGACTGCGACTTTATTGAGCCTCAGGCAACAATTCCGCAAACGTATGGACAGTCAGATCCGGTTGCACCGGCCATGCCGACGGATCCATTCCGCCCCAGCTTACCAGGACCGTATCCATGCCGGCGGCGTGGCCGCATTCGATATCGAACGTCGCGTCGCCGATAAAGACGCAGCGTTCCGGCCTGACCCCGAGGCCTTTTGCCGCGAAAAGGGCCGGGACGGGATCGGGCTTGTGGCGTTCGGTGCTTTCCGGCGTGACCAGCAGATCAAAGCAGCCGGCCAGGTCGAGGTGGGCCAGGAACCGTTCCAGCCCGGGACGGCGCCGGGACGTGACGACGGCCAGCTTTTTGCCCATCCCCTTCAGCGTCGCCAATCCCTCCCTGACGCCGGGAAAAGCGGTCAGGTGGTTGTGGTAATTCGCCAGCATATGGGCGGAGTAGACCTCGATGGCCCGACTGTAATAGCTGTCGTCCCGTCCTTCGCCGATGACCAGGCGCATCTGCCTCACCATGGGGAGGCCGATGGTGGAATCGACAAAATCCCGCCCCGGGTCGACCGCCCCATCGCCGCGATGGTGTGGGCGAAAGACTGCCGGATGATCTCGCGGGTATCCAGAAGGGTGCCGTCGGCGTCAAACAGATATGCGTCGTATTCCCGCATCGTCGGGGGGTATCCTTTGCAAAAGTTCCCGGATCGTCAGGTCGAGGACCGGGTGGAGGAAGTCGGGGTCGAGATCCGACAGCGGCTTCAGGACAAAGGCCCGCTCCGCCATGCGCGGGTGGGGAACGGTCAGGTTCGGCTCTTCCACCACCGCGTCGTCCCACAGGAGGATGTCGAGATCGAGGAGGCGCGGCCCCCAGCGGCTTGTCTCGCCCTCGCGGCGGCGGCCGCGCAGCCGTTCGATGGCATGGAGATGGCGGAGCAGCTCGACCGGTTCCAGCCGCGTGTCCAGAAGGCTGACCGTGTTGTAGTAGTTCTCCTGTCCGCCCGGACCGCCCATTGGCGCTGTTTCGTAGATCGGGGCATTGTCCAGCAGATCGGTGTCGGGGATGACGGCCAGCCCCTTCCGCGCCTCGCGGATGTTTTCCAGCCGGTCGCCCAGGTTGGTGCCCAGCCCCACATACACCATGGCCATGCATGTTCCTCCAAACAAGACTCCCCCCGTCATCCGGGGGGGGGGAGAGCGATTCGCTACTTGCCCGCGATGGATCGGATGCGGTCCAAAGCCTCCTGGATGACGTCGTCTGGGTAGGTCAGGGATATCCGGTAGAAGCCGTCGCCGGTGACGCCGTAGCCGCGCCCGGGGGTGATGACGACGCCGGCCTTCTCGAGCAGGTCCTCGGCAAAGGCGGCTGACGAGCCGTTGTACTTCTCCGGCACCGGAGCCCAGATGTAGATGGTCGCCTTCGGCACATCCACCGGCCAGCCGGCTTCCGCCAGGGCGGACGCGACCATGTCGCGGCGGCGCTTGTAGACGGCGTTGATGGGCGGGACGAGGGATTCCATGTTGTCGAGGGCGGCGGCGGCGGCGAACTGGATGCCGCGCATAAAGCCGTTGTCGATGTTGTCCTTGACCGTCTTCAGGGCCTTGACGGCCGAGGGATTGCCGACGACGCAGCCGACGCGCCAGCCCGTCATGTTGAAGCCCTTCGACAGGGAGAAAAACTCCACCGCCGTATCGGCCGCGCCCGGGACTTCCATGATGGACGGGGCCTTGTAGCCGTCGTAGGTGTTTTCCGAATAGGCCGAGTCGTGGCAGGTAAGGATGTTATGCTTGCGGCCGAACTCCACCGCCTGTTTGAAGAATTCGAGCGGCGCGACGGCGGTGGTGGGGTTGTTGGGGTAATTAATCCACAACAGCTTGGCCGTCTGGCACACTTCGGGCGGTATTTCGTCGAAATCGAGCAGCCAGGCGTTCTGTTGGCGCAGCGGGACATAGTGGGTTCCGGCTGAACAGAAGACATGGCCTATGTTGTACGTCGGGTAGCCGGGCAGGGGCGCGATGCCGAGGTCGCCCGGATTCAGGAGGCCGAAGCAGAACTGGACGATGGCGTCCTTGGAACCGGACGTGACCGCTATCTGGTCGTCGGCAAGGTCGACATTGTAGCGGCGCTTGTAGAAATTTCGGATGGCGGTGGGCAACTGCGGCACCGGGCAGTCGCAGCCGTAGCGGTGGCGGTCAGGATCGGCCGTGTCCTGGACGGCGCGGAGCAGTTCGTCGACGATGGGATCGGGGGTGGGCGTATCGGGATCGCCGATGCCGAGGTTGATTATTTTGATGCCCTGGGCGCGTTTGTCGGCGATTTTACGGCGCAGGGCGGCGAAAAGATACGGAGGAAGCTTTTCCAGGCGGTTGGCTGGTTTCAGGCCCATGTGCAGGATCTCCTGAGGCTGGGGGTCAAGAATCTATTCGGCGATGAAGCCCGCTTCGAGCAGGGCATTTTTCAGGAGGTCGTAGTGGCTTTTCAGATCGGGAATATGCGACTGGACACCATCCAGATCCCCTTCCCGGGCAAGCTGTTCGCAATCGAGCGCGGTGGCGCGGAGCGATTCGCCGCCCACGGTTGCGGCGGCGCCCTTGATGGAATGCGCCACCCGCTCGGCGGTTTTCACGTCGGCGGCGGCGATGGCTGCGTCGAGGTCGGCCAATTGCTTGGGGATGTCGTTCAGGAACACGCCGACCACCTGGGCGGCCAGTTCGCGGTCGTCGCACGTCGATTCCAAAAGCTGGTTCATGTCAAACACTGAATTATCTGGCACCCGGGATCCTTTCCGTCGTACCGCACAGATCGATTGCGTCTCTCTATTCACTGTACGCACTTCTCTAAGTCTTGTCAAGTCCGGGACAACCGTGGGGATGCGGGAGGGCATGTTCGTTTCGCCGGGCGCGGGTGGCTGACCGGGAACGGTGGGCGAGCGGACAAAATTATTGAAAAACGGTTTGACTAACGGCTCTCATGCGACTACCACGTCATCTCCAGCCGCACCAATCCGCCCGAGGAAAACGACCCGCAGGGAGACTACCCCTCGATATCCTCAACATAAACGGCCTCGTCATCGACGGCCGCGTCCATGCCCACATCACCTTTTCCGACAACAAGGTGGCCCTGGGCGGGCACCTTGAACCAGGCTGTACAGTCCAGACCTTCTCGGTTATCATGCTGCATGAATTCGAGCAGGCGGAGTTCACGAACTGGGATGCCATCGTCACCATGTGACGCGTGTCGGAGCAAGGATTACCGGTGGAAAAACGGGTGACCATTCACGATGTGGCCAAGGCGGCGCGGGTGTCGATTGCGACCGTGTCGCGGGTCGTCAACAACACCGCCGCGGTCGATGCCGAGACCGCGGCGCGGGTGCGCCGGGCGGTGAAGCAGATCGGCTATATTCCCGATCCGCTCGCCCGGGGCATGCGCTCAAACAAGAGTTATGCCGTCGGCTATATCGTCTCCGACATCTCGAACGGCCATTTCACCGTGGCGGCAAAGGCGGTGGAAGGAGAGTTCGAACGGGCCGGGTACAGCCTGATCGTCTGTTCCACCGACGGCGACCCCCGCAAGGAAGAGCGGCAATTGCGGCTGCTCGTTTCCAAAAAGGTGGACGGAATCATCATCAACGTCAGCGGTGGCAACGACGCCATGGTGGCGGAATTGTCGAAACGGGTGCCGATGGTGCTGTTTTCCCGCCAAATAGACGACGGCTTCCACGGCGATTATGTCGGCAACGACAACTTCCACGGAGCAGGGGAGCTGGCGCGTCATGTCCTCGACTACGGCCACCGCCGTATCGGGCTGATTCGCGGGCCGGAAAACATCTCCACCGGGCCGGAACGCTACAACGGCTTTGTTTCCGTCCTTGCCGCCGCCGGGGTAACCCTGCCGCCGGACATGGTCTTTACGGCGATTATTATATCGAGTCCGGGCGGGAAGGGGCGCAGACCCTGCTCTCCCGTTCCGACCCGCCGACCATCTTGGTGGCGATGAACAACGCGATGTCCCTTGGCGCGCTCGCCTATATCAAGGAGCAGGCGCTGCGCATTCCGGAATAGGTGTCGTTCGCCGGATACGGAGACATCTTCAACCGCGACCTCCTCTACATCAACCCGACCATGGTCGGCCAGGATGCGGGGCGGGTTGGCAAGCTGGCGGGGGAACTGATACTCCGCCGCATCGCCGACAAGGGGGCGACCCCGATGAACGCGCTGGTGCCAAGCGAGCTACGGCGGGGCAATTCCGTGCGGAAAATTAACGTGTAATGTTTAGAAAACGGTTGACATCAACCCATGTGTGCCCTATGCTCCCGGGTGGGTGAGGCGGCATGAAAGGGGGTATGATGGCAAACGAAAACACGCCGCCCAAACGGCCCGAGGTGCAGCCGGCCAGGGAGCCGGAGGTGGTGCCGCCCCGGCGGGATGAGTTCGTCAGCGAACTTGACGGCATGACGGTTGTCGATCCGGAGATCGTGGCCGAGCAGATCGAGGCCGGATACGACATCCAGGCCGACGCCGCCGTCCTGCCGATGTCCAGTGATGACGCAAGTTCGGTCGACGGGCAGGCCGAAGGCATGTGAGGTTTTGGAAAGTATCCCAAAGTGTCATGGGAAGGGTCTCCTTCGGATGCCGGGGGAGACCCTCTCGTATGCAGAGTGGCGCGGGTTTCAGTTGGACGGCTTCTGGTATCGAGCGCTTTTTACAGAATGACTGGTTCCTGCCTGCGTTTTACGGTTATTACCGGAAAAGCCGAAAAGCGCAGGGGGATGTTCACATTCAATTTAAAACGCGCTAGAAAATGATCCACGGGAAAAAGACGGGCAAATAGACGTAGAAAACAAATGCCACGATCAGGCCAAAGAGATACGGTATGACGGCGCGGGATATCTTTTCGATGCCGATGCCGGTCACGCTGGACGCGACAAAGAGGTTGATAGCCACAGGCGGCGTGATCATGCCGATGGCAATCCCCACGGTAAAGAGAATGCCGAAGTGGACCAGGTTGATGTTCAGGTGTTTCATAAGGGGCAGAAAAACAGGTGTCAGCAGGATGACCGCCGACGACGTCTCCATAAATATGCCGGCTATAAGGATGATCACCGAGACGAGGAAAAGAACGAAATAGCGATTGCCGGAAACGCTCAGGACCGCCTGCGCGATTGTCTCCGGTATCTTCCAGTTCGCCAGCACCCATCCGAAAATGCCGCTGCAGGCGATGATGATCATGATGACGGCCGATGTCCTGGCGCTTCCCAGAATAATCTTCATGAGATCCCTGACGGTCAGGTCCCTGTAGATGATGAAGGATACCAGCGCCGCATAGATAACCGCGACGGCGGCCGCCTCGGACGGCGTGAACTTGCCTGAAAAGATGCCGCCCAGGATGATCAGGGGCATGAGGATGCCCCAAATCGCGGTGACGAACGTCCTGGCCGCGTTTCTGAGGGTGAACGGCGCGCCCTTGGGATAGTTGCGGTCGTGGGCCTGCTTCAGGGAGATGGCGATAAGCACCGCCCCCATCATGATGCCGGGGACGAAACCGTTCTTGAACAGCGTGGTGACGCTCTGATCGGCGATGACCGCGTACAGGACCATGGGAACCGACGGCGGAATGACGACGCCGATGCAGCCGGCCGAAGCGATCAGGGCGGCAGCCGAGTCCTCGCGGTAGTGGCGTTCCTTCAGTTCAGGAATAAGGGTCGCGCCCACGGCGGCGGTGGTGGCGGCGCCCGAGCCGGAGATGGCGGCGAAAAACATCCCGCCAACCACGGACACGGCCGACAGCGCCCCGCGCGTCTCGCCCATAATCGCCTCGGCGAAGGCGACCAGTTTTTTGGAGATAGCTCCCCGCGCCAGCAGGTCGCCCGCCAGGATGAAAAACGGCACCGCGACCAGCGGGAACGAATCGGTCGCCGCGAACATCTTCTGGACGATAAGGATCAGGGGGATGTCCCCGACCAGGATCACCACGGTGGCGGCGATGGCGACGGCAAAGGCGATCGGCACGCCCAGAATGAGGAGAAACAGGAACGAGACGATGAGGATACCTGTCATTGGCCTGCCTCCTCTTCCGTCGCCGCCTCGTCAAACATGGCCAGGAGCCTGTCGACGACGTGGACGGCCATGATGCCGAAGCCGACCGGGATTGCCATATAGACGCGGCTCATCGGAATGCGGAGCGCCGCCGACAGTTGCCGCGACTGCATGGAGACATAATTGAGGCCATAGACGACGGCAATCACGAAAAACGCGCCGCACAGCAGATGGCACATTACGCGCATGGCTGTCCGCATCCGGGGCGGGACCAGGTCCTGCACCGCGGTGACGCTGATATGGCCCATCCGGCGGTACACGCATCCGGCGCCAAGGAAGGTGGCCCATACCAGCAGATACCGGGTCAATTCCTCGCTCCAGGAGAGGGCGGTCAGATAGAGGCGGCAGAGAATCTGCGCCCCGGTCAGCAACACCATGGCGGTGACGCAGACCACGCACAGGGCGCCGCAGAGAAAATCGAGCCATGCGCTCAGTTTATGGAAGACTTTTACCGCTGCCATGCCGGATCTCCAGACATGTGCCCCAGACGGGCCGGTTCGAGTGCAAAATGGTACGGTTGCAACGTTATTGCGCGGCGGTTTCCTGAATGCGTTTCAGGTCGTCGGCAAACTCGGGATAGCGGTCATACACTGACTGAACGGCTGCCTTGAAGCTGTCCACGTCCGGGTCTTCGGTAATTTCCATGCCGTGCTGTTTGAGTTCGTCCATCTGCCTGGCTTCGTTCTGGGCGACCCAGTCGCGCTCGTAGACGGCGGCTTCCTGGGCTGCGTCCATGACGATGGTCTGGACCGCTTCCGGCAGGCGGTCGAACAAACGCTTCGACATGGTGAAGATGGCGGAGGCGTAGGCGTGGCGGGTCATGGTCACATACTTCTGCGATTCCCACAGCTTGAAGGAGTGGATGACGTTGACCGGGTTTTCCTGGCCTTCAATCGTCCCCTGCTGCAGGGCGGTGAGCGTTTCCGACCAGGCCATGGGGATGGCGTTGACGCCCAGCGCCTGGAAGGTGGTGGTATAGACTTCGTTTTCCATGACCCTGACCTTGAGGCCCTTGATGTCGGTGGCGTTCGCGACCGGGCGCACGCTGTTTGTCAGGTTGCGGAACCCGCGTTCGGCATAGGCGAGGCCCTTGATGCCGACGTCGTCCAGCTTGGCGAGGATGCCCTGGCCGATGGGGCCGTCGAGGACGGCGTGGGCGTGGGCGTTGTTCGAGAAGATGAACGGCAGATCGAGGACGCCGAAGTCGGGGACGAAATTGACGAAGGGCCCGCTGGTGATGATGCCCATGTCGAGGACGCCCATCTGCATGCCTTCAAGCATTATGCGTTCGTCGCCGAGGGCGCCGTTCGGGAAGATTTCGATGACGTATTCGCCGTTGGTGCGATCCTTGACGATTTCGGCGAATTTTTCCGCCGCGATCTGGAAGCTGTCCTGCTCATTGACGGTGGTGCCGAGTTTGATCGTTTGTCCGGCCAAGGCGGGGACGGCCATGGCCAGGGCGACAAACAGGGCGGCGATTAATGGACGGAATGCGGTACGTTTCATACTTGCTCCTCGCAGATTCGGTTGGTAACGAAAGCGTGTTCCGCCGACCAAAGCGGGACCGCAGATGCTTGGCACATCATGGAAAACGGCCGGATAATAATTGTGAAGGGTAACAATACATCAAAAACGATTTCTTGTTAAGACATCGCTTGAAAAAAAGATCGGGGGAGGGGAAAGCTATCGCTCGCGTGGGACCGGAATATTCAGATCCTTGCAGATCGATTTCATGGTGCAGGGATTAACTCCCTTATGGGAATGGCGGTGGTACGCTGTTCCTGTGGATTCCACCATATATCAGTTCCCCGCCACTGTGAAGGAATGCACATGGCGGGGGTTTGGTTAAGGTCATCTGACCTGATGTAAAGCAATTAAAAAAATTCATCCGCGCGAATCGATTTTCCCGCCTCGTAATTGAGTGCTTGGACGGGCCCGGATTTCGGCCTCGCGTTGCCGTTGACGTTCTCTTTTTTGAGTGGACTTGCCATAAATGTAAATAATAACGAACGTTGCCAACGTCATCCCAAGCATCGTAACAGGAACCCACGCCGGTGTATACAGAGAGGTGATGGCAGTGGCTGTTAGTGCAAAGCCAGCCTCGACAATTTGAGCAACTATTCCCCATCGAGCATTTTTATTGCCTTCGGAAACTTGAATAGTTTCAATTCGATGCCGATGTTCTGTTTGTGAAACACATAGATCAAGGATTATTTTGGCCGCGCCTGGATGAATCTCTTCAAATTTCCTGAGGTGATCAGGGTGTGGTAAAAAAAGCGCTGTAAACCTCGAATGATTCCTCGATGCGGCGGGTGGCGCCATCATCTTGCTGTTCCGCCGCATTTTCCAATTTCATGTGCTTAACGGTGGGGTTTGCTTTATCAGGTCTTGGCATTAGACGGGATTATCCTGGTAAGACGCCATGGCTGAACGGAAATCGGCAGCAACCGCTCGCAAATCAGCTGCGAGAGAGAGACTGTCAGCCGTTTTGCCATCCACGCTCCCATTATATTCGGGCATTGTATGGGCATAATCCAATGCCATCGTCATTCCCTCGAGAAGAGTGGGAATCGCAAACAACCTAAAGGTGGGACTTAAATCTGAATAATCTGTCATAAATTGTACTCCTTAGAGTCTATCCCGTTATCAAACGATTGAAGATAGTAAGTGCACAGTTCAA
>JAJQBO010000105.1 GCA_021203245.1 Planctomycetaceae bacterium | reverse complement strand
GCGTATGTGTATATTTATCAACGAATTACAAATACCCCTCGATATCGGCAGTCAATTTGGTCCGACCAGCAAAAAGCCGATTCAGCCGCGATTCTCAAAAAAGGTCATTTTGTCAGAAAATTTATATTGTAACTATAAGGCAGTATTCCGGCTTTGTCAATTGCATGGCTACACAGGAGATGGACGAATTGAAGGGAGGGCACCCTGCCCCCTCGCCCCCGGAGAGAGAGATGGATGAGAGGTCTTTCAGAAAAAATTCACAATGCACAATGCATTACAATTCACAATTCACAATTATGCATCAATGAGACAATGCAGAATGTACCACCGCCCCCATTGTGCATTGTGAATTGTCTTACGCGGTCGGTATCTCGATTTCGCCTTTGGCGTTCAGGGGGAAAAACGGGTTGTAGGCGATTTCCCAGAGGTGGCCGTCGGGATCGGCCAAATAGCCGCCGTGGCCGCCCCAATCCGTGTCGGCGGCTGGCTTGACGATCGTTGCGCCGGCGGCTTCGGCTATCGCCATGACCTGTGCCACTTCGGTCTTTTCCCGGACATTGTAGGCCAGGGTGATGCCGCGAAAACCGCTTTGTTCCGGTTCGGCATTGGCGTCGGCGGCGAGCAGGTTGTGGGGATAGAGCGCGAGGACGAGCCCGCCCAGTTGGTAAAAACTGATGGTTTCCTGGGCCGACGCCGGCTCCCAGCCGAACGCTTCCTTGTAGAACTGCCGCGACCGCTCGAGCACCTGGACCCCCAGCGTCACAATGCTTATCCGTGGCTCCATGCCTCCTCCTGCGTCGAATTCCGCCAACTGCCTGCGCCTTACTTGCGCATCCGCAAGAACTTCTCCAGCGTGCGCGAATAGGAGAGGATAACCTTGACGTCATTGCGGTTCTGCTTGCCGCTGAAGCAGTTGTTGCGGTAGCGGAGATGGCCGGCGTAGACGCCCAGCGCCAATCCTTTCATCCTGCCTTCCGGGACCGCGTATTCGGCAAAATAGTCCAGTTCCCAGCCGGTCGTCTTGTCCGGCCGGCCCGGATTGCGGCCGCCCCAGGTGTACATATAGCTCGCGCCGACACTGAGGCCGGGCAAACAGAGTTTGTCACCCAAGCCATAGCGAAAGCCGGTCTTCGCGACGTTCTGGCCGTCCCAGACAAAGTCGTCGAGCTGGCCCCAAGTCTGGATAAAATTCCGGTTGTCCGAATTGCCCCAGGCAGTGAGGCGGAACTGCATTTCCCGCGAATTCGGCGCGCGCGTGTGCCCGTACCCGCCCATGAAGGTCCACCGCCCGCGCTTCCATTCGGCCGAAGTGCTGACGTGGTACTCTGTCTCGCGGTCCTCGCCCGCCTCGAAGGGGTAGTTCTCCCGGTAACGGGCAACAATGCCGTAGCCGGTCAGGGTCAGCGTTCCCCAACAACCGAAATCCACCGGGACCGAGGCGACGGCCTGCATATTGCGACGGTAGCGCCTGCCTTCGCCGACGCCGAGGTCGATAAAGCCGCCGTTTTCAAACTCATGCCGCAGGCCGATGGAATGGACATAGGTGACACGGATGCCGTCGTCGTTGCCGAAACGGTTCTGGTGCCAGCGGTTGTACATCTTCCGGTAATTGTCGTCCCATTCGTTGCGGAAGCGGTCGGCCCAGCCGTAGCCGAGCGTCGTCCGTTTGTAGCGAAGCCGCGCTTCCATACCCCGGTAGGAATGGCTGAACAACCCGCCCGACGTGCCGAGGCTGCCGATGGAGATCGGCGTATAGCCGCCGCGCAGATCGAGGCCGAAGTCCTCCCCGCCGAACTTCAACTTCACGGCCGCCTGGCTCAGGCTCACGCTGGAGCGGTCGACCCCGGATTCCTTGTGGAGCAGCACTTCGGACCAGCCGTTGCCCCGACCGAGGTTGGTCTGGCCGCTCAGGTCGAAGCCGACCACGCCCCAGACATAGCCGGAACGGAAGTCGGCCCGCTGGCCAAAGGCGTTGACGTGAATTTCATCCGTGTACGACGGAACGCCCCGGCCGCCGTTGTCCACGTGGCGGGCGCGGCCGTAATAGGTGGACGACAGCCCGAGGGAGGCGTCGGAGAAAAAGGACGCGAATCCCGGCGCGGACGGGGGCGTGACAGCCGCCTCGGCCCGGAGTTCGGGTTCCGCGCCGGTCAGCAGGGGATTAATATCGTCCTGCAACGGCTCTTCTCCCGCGAATGCACCACCGCAGATCATGACAATTACCAGCGCCGCGTGCCGCCATGCCTTACTCATGGTCATCCTTTTATGCGTCCAAACACGTGTCTCCCGGGAGTGGGAGTTCCGACCCACCATACCCGAACAGGCGGTTTTTGCCTAGCCTTTACCGGGGATCGGTGCGGTCAATTATTGTCGGATATGGCGAACTGACAGGTACTTGTGGACGCGCGCGCCGAATATGCGCCTTGTAATTTTATCCGAGTTATGTATATAGAGGGGCGTGGTACGCACCTATTTTTTAGAGACGGGGATGGTTTTGAATCCGGCACAGCTTCAGCTCGCCTTTTCCGATGTAACCAAAAAGCTGTTGTGGAACCCTCACCTCAAGGCGATCCGCAACGGCCTGACCCTGACGCTCCCCCTCGTCATGGCCGGATGTTTGGCGGTCCTGCTGGCCAATTTCCCCGTCACTGAATACCAGCATTTCATGACAAACCTGTTCGGTGAGGACTGGCGCGCCTTTTGCGTTAATATTTCGAACGGCACCTTCGCCATCCTCTCGCTCATCATCATGCTGACCGTTTCCTACAGCATCGCCGAGCACAACAACAGCCTTTCCTATACCCGCGAAATGCACCCGGCCGTCAACGCCCTTGTCAGCCTCGGCTGCTTGATGATCCTCATCGAACCCTACCCGCTCCTCGCGGCAGGCACCCATCCGCCGCCGGGGCAGGGGCTGCCCATTTTCTGGCTCGGGATTCACGGGCTGTTCCTGGCGATTATCGTCGCGTTTGTCTCCACCACCATCTTCTACCATCTCCGGCGCGTTTCGTGGCTGCGTATCTCCTTTTATTCGGAAGAGGCGGATCCGTCCATTTCCTACGCCTTCTCGGCCATGCTGCCCGGCATGATAACCATACTCGTCTTCGCCCTCGTCCGGACGGTGACCAGCCACTTCGGCATCGAAAGCCTCAACCAGACCATCTACGATCTCCTGAGCGCCCCGTTCGCGCGGATGGGCAATACCTTCGCGACGGCGATTTTTTATACCTTTATCCGCCACTTTTTCTGGTTCTTCGGCATCCACGGCACCAACCTGATGGAGCCGGTCACCACCTCCATCTACGTCCCGGCGATGGAGGAAAACATGGCCGCCGTCGCCGAGGGGCTGGCCGCGCCGAACATCTTTACGAAAACCTTCTTCGACGCGTTCCTGGCGATGGGCGGCAGCGGCGCGACCATCTGCCTGATCCTGGCGTTGTTCCTGTTCAACCGGCGCGGGTCGATGTTCAAGATTGCGCAGATTTCGCTCCTGCCCGCCATATTCAACATCAACGAAATGATCATGTTCGGCCTGCCCATCGTCCTGAACGCGGTGTTCCTGATCCCCTTTATCACCGTGCCGCTGGTGCAGTGCGTGATCAGTTACGTCGCGATGGTGAGCGGGCTGGTGCCGTATACCATTAACATGATCGACTGGACCGCGCCGCCGTTTATCAGCGGCTACGCCGCCACCGGCTCGTACATGGGCGCGATGCTGCAACTCGTCAACCTGGCGGTCGGGGTCATGATCTACCTCCCGTTCGTGCGCATCGCCGAGGCGGTGAAAAAGGAGGCGTTCAACAAGGCGTTCAAGGAACTCATGCCCGGCTATGCCGAATCCATCGGGAACAGCGACTACGTCATCACGGGCGAAGCCAAGGCGCTGTCCCGGTCCCTTGCCAAGGACCTGGCCGAGGCAATCGAACGGAACGAGATCAGCCTAGAATACCAGCCGCAGGTGGAGTCGACCACCGGCAAGGTGTTCGGGGTCGAAGCGCTGATGCGCTGGGACCACTCGCACCTCGGGCGGATTCCGCCGGGGCTGTTTATCGCGCTGGCGGAGGAATCGGGCCTTATTAAGAAGTTGGGGTCGTGGGCGCTGGAGGAAGCGTGCTGGCAGTGGGACCAATGGCGGCAGGCCGGGGTCGACGTGGTGATGTCTGTCAACCTGTCGATTCACCAACTCGACGACGACGCCATCCTGGACGAGATTCATGACCGGGTCGCCCGCTATGCCATCCCCCGGGGCATGCTCGAGGTCGAAGTCACCGAATCCACCGCCCTCGGCGGCGGCAACCGGGCGGCAATGCTGCACCGCATCCACGACCTGGGCGTCAACCTCGCCATCGACGATTTCGGCATGGGCCACAGTTCGCTCGTCTATCTCAAGCAGTTCCCCGTCGACACCATCAAGATCGACCGGGTGCTGTCGAAGGACGTGGTGACGAGTCGACATTCGTCGGAAATTATCTTCACTATCGCCGAATTGTGCCGCTCGTTGAATATCCATTGCCTGGTTGAATTCGTCGACAATGTCGAACAGTTGAAGGTGCTCCAGGGTCTTGGCTGTACCCGCATCCAGGGCTGGCTGTACTCGCCGTCGCTGCCGGCGGCGAAATGTATGCAGTTTATTCGGGATGGAGCGAAGATTTATTAACCCGTTGCCGCCCCTGCGGCACGGACCCAGTTGCGCGCGGGTTCCGTTTGAGTTCGCTGCCGTCGCTGTCGGTGGCGTGGACATCCGCTTCGGAGGCATTCGGATCCACCATTGTCCACGCCGATCGGAAAGCGCACTTTTCACCCATTGCTATTGCCTGCCGTATCGTTATACTTGTCTCTTGGCGTTAATTATTCTAGCCTTCGGGATAAAGGGCGACACATGGCAGATACCACCCCCAAGAACACCGACAACACCCCAGCCGATGCCAATACCAATGGAAACGCTTCGGCCGAAAAGCAGACGGCGTCGCATACAACCGCTGGAAACGCTTCGGCCGAAAATCAGACGGCGTCGCATACAACCGCTACGAGCAAGGAAAGCAATACTCGTTCCGGCGACGACACCTCGTCGTCGAAACGGAAGAAAAAGGACGACGAAATCAAGCCTGGCGATTCGGCAAAGACCAAGATCAAAAAGAAGATGAAAAACCCGTGGGTCAAGCGGGGCATCATCGCGGGCATCGTCCTGGCCGTCGCCGTCATCGCCTACCTTATCTACAATTTCACCCGGGACAAGGGCTACGGTCCCGGCTTCGCGTCGGGGAACGGCCGGCTCGAGGCGACGGAAATCGACGTCTCGACCAAGCTGGCAGGCCGCATCTCGGAGATTCGCGTCGACGAAGGCGATTTTGTCCAGGCGGGCGAAATCCTCGCCGTCATGCAGCTTGACGTCCTGGAGGCGCAACTGGGCGAAGCCAAGGCGCAGGTCCTGAAGGCGCAGGCAGACGAGGCCTCGGCAGAAGCGCAGATCGCCGTGTGGCAAAGCGACGTCACCGCCGCCCAGGCGACTGTCGCGCAACGGCAGAGCGAACTCGAACAAACCCGCCGCCGGCTGAACAGGTCCACCGTGTTGTCGGAGCGGGGCGTCATCACCGGCCAGCAATACGACGACGATGAAACGACAGAGATGGCGGCCCAGGCCGCCGTCGAGACGGCGCGGGCCCAGGTCAGCGTCGCCCAGGCCGCGGTGCAGGCGGCCCAAGCCGACGCCCAAGGCGCGGCCGCCGCTGTGCGGGCGGCGCAGGCGTCGGTGGACAGCGTGCTTGCCGATATCAAGGATTCCTATCTGCCCGCGCCCCGGAACGGCCGCGTCCAGTACCGCATCGTCCAGCCGGGCGAAGTGCTGGCGGCCGGCGGGCGCGTCCTCAATTTCGTCGATCTGGCGGACGTGTATATGAACTTCTTCCTCCCGGCCGAACAGGCGGGGCGGGTCGCCATCGGCGGCGAGACGCGGATTCTCCTCGACGCCTTCCCCGACCGGCCGCTGTCGGCCCGCATCACTTATGTGGCCGAGACGGCGCAGTTCACGCCCAAGACGGTGGAGACCGAGACCGAGCGGCAAAACTCATGTTCCGCATCAAGGCCAAGGTGGATCGCGACCTCCTTCGCAACTACGAGGAACTGGTCAAGCCCGGCCTGCCCGGCGTGACCTGGGTGCGCCTCGACCCCTACGAACCCTGGCCCGACGCCCTCATGGTCCGCGACACCGACAGGAACCAGGCAGTGCCGCCGTCGGCCCCGTCGGCACCGCTGCCCGCGCCCGCGCCCGCGCCGCTGCAGCCCGTCGCGCCGGCCGCGCCTGCCGCGCCGGCCGCAGTCCAACCGTCCGCCGTCGGCGTTGCCAGGTAGCGGGAACAGTCCATGACCGATACCGCCAGCTTCGACCAATCCGACGAAAGTATCGTCTGCGTCTCGGACGTCACACTCCACTACGGCGACACCCTGGCTGTCGACGACGTGTCGATTGAATTCCCCGCCGGGAAAATCACCGGCATGATCGGGCCCGACGGCGTCGGCAAGTCGAGTTTGCTGTCGCTCATCTCCGGCGCGCGGGTGGTGCAGGACGGGACGGTCACCGTCCTCGGCGGCGATATCGCCGACGAAAAGCACCGTATCGCCGCGTTGCCGAAAATCGCCTACATGCCCCAGGGCCTTGGCAAAAACCTCTACCCGACCCTGTCGGTCGAGGAGAACCTCCAATACTTCGGCCGCCTCTTCGGCCACGGCGCGGACGAACGCCGCCGCCGCATCGACCAGCTCACCCAGGCCACCGGCATGAAGGCGTTCCTCGACCGCCCGGCGGGCAAACTCTCCGGCGGCATGAAACAGAAGCTCGGCCTCTGCTGCGCCCTTATCCACGATCGGCGCTCCTCATCCTCGACGAACCCACCACCGGCGTCGACCCGCTGGCGCGGGCGCAGTTCTGGGACCTCATCGCCAAGGTGCGCAAGGGCCAGCCGGGGATGTCGGTCCTCGTCGCCACCGCGTACATGGACGAGGCGGAACGGTTCGACTGGCTCGTGGCGATGGACGGCGGCAAGATACTCGATACCGGCACGCCGAAGGAGCTGTTGGAAAAAACCGGCAAGGATTCGCTTGAATCGGCTTTTATCGAACTCATGCCTGATGAAAAAAAGCAGGGCTACAAACCGGTGGAAATCGAGCCGATGGCCGAGGACGCCGACCACGACGTCGCCATCGAGGCGACCGACCTGACAAAGCGCTTCGGCAACTTCACCGCCGTCGACCACGTCAATTTCCGCATCACCAGGGGTGAAATCTTCGGTTTTCTCGGCTCCAACGGCTCGGGCAAGACCACCACCATGAAGATGCTCACCGGCCTCCTGCCCGCGACCGAAGGCACGGCCAGCCTGTTTGGGCGCGAAGTCGACGCCAACGACCTCGAAACGCGCCGCCGTCTCGGCTATATGTCGCAGGCGTTTTCGCTCTACGGCGAGTTGACGGTGGAACAGAACCTGGTGCTGCACGCGCGGCTGTTCGGCATCAACCCGGACGAGATACCGGAACGGGTGGACAAGGTGTCGAAACGGTTCGGACTCGATCACGAAAAGGATGCGCTCCCGGAAAACCTGCCGCTCGGCGTGCGGCAGCGGTTGTCCCTCGCCGTGGCGGTGGTGCATTCCCCCGACATCCTCATCCTCGACGAACCGACGTCGGGCGTCGACCCCATCGCCCGCGACGACTTCTGGCGGCTTATCATCGAACTGTCTCGTAAGGACGAGGTCACCATCTTCATCACCACCCATTTCATGAACGAGGCGGACCGCTGCGACCGGATTTCCCTGATGCACGCCGGCAAATCGCTGGCCATCGGCAAGCCGGACGACTTGGTGAAGGAACGCGGCAGCAAGGATCTCGAGGAGGCGTTTATCGGCTATATGCTCGACGCCGGCGCGGGTTAGGAGGAGGAAAACCGCACCGACGAAAAGGTGACCAGCATCAAGGCGAAAAAAGACACGAAAGTGCATGAAAAGGAGGAGGAGGTTGCGACCAGCGGCTTCAGCCTGCGGCGCTTTTACAGTTGCGCCTGGCGGGAAAGCCTGGAACTGATCCGCGACCCCATTCGCCTCACCCTCGCCCTCGCCGGCAGCATGATTTTGATGATGGTCATGGGCTACGGCATCACCATGGACGTGGAGGATCTACGCTACGCCGTCATCGACCGGGACGAGACGACGCTGAGCCGCGATTACGCGGCCAACATCCGCGGCTCGCGCTATTTCTCCGAACAGCCGCCGCTCAGGGACTACGACGACATGGACCTGCGCATGCGCTCCGGCGACATCTCCATGGCGGTGGAAATTCCGCCCCGCTTCGGCCGCGATCTCCAGCGCGGCGCGCCGGTGGAAATCGGCCTGTGGCTGGACGGGGCCATGCCGCAGCGGGCCGAGACCATGCGCGGCTATGTCCAGGGCATGCACCAGTTGTGGCTGCAGGATATCCTACGCGAACGGCTCGGGCAGGAGGAGACCTCCCTCGCCACAATCGAAGTCCGCTACCGCTACAACCCGGACGTCAAAAGCCTGCCCGCCATGGTGCCGGCGGTCATCCCCATTCTTCTGTTGATGATTCCCGCCATCCTCGCCGCCCTGGCGGTGGTGCGGGAAAAGGAGCTCGGCTCCATTATCAACCTCTACGTGACGCCGCTGACGCGGACCGAATTCATCGTCGGCAAGCAATTGCCGTATATCATCTTGTCGATGATCAGTTTTATCCTGCTCGTCATTCTGGCGGTGTTCGCCTTCGACGTGCCGATCAAGGGCGGGTTTTTTGCGCTGTCCCTGGGTGCGCTTCTCTACGTCATCGTCGCGACCGGGATGGGCCTCCTCGCCTCGACCGTAACCAAAAGCCAGATCGCCGTCATCTTCCTGACCATGATTGTGACCCTGCTGCCGGCGGTCCAGTTTTCGGGCCTGCTCAACTCGGTGTCGTCCCTGACCGGCGCGGGCAGGACCATCGGTGAACTCTACCCGACCACCCACTTTCTGATCATCACCCGCGGCGTGTTCAATAAGGCGCTGTATCTGCGGGATCTGCATACGCCGCTCCTGGCGCTCCTCGCCGCCATTCCCATCATCGTCGGCCTGGCCATCGTGCTCTTGCGGAAACAGGAGAAATAGCCATGCTGCAGAGCTTGAATCACATCTACCGGCTGGGCGTCAAGGAGCTGTGGGGCCTGTACCGCGACTGGATTCTCCTTGTCCTTATCGCCTATTCCTTCACCTTTTCCATCTACACCTCGGCGACGGCGGTGCCGGACTCCCTGCACAACGCCACCATCGCCTTCGTGGACGAGGACAAGTCGCCCCTGTCGGGCCGCATTTTTTCGGCTTTTTATCCGCCGATGTTCCTACCGCCGACCATGATCAACTTGGACCAGGTCGACTCGGGCATGGACAAGGACCTCTATACCTTTACGGTCGACATTCCGCTCAACTTCCAGCGGGATGTCCTGTACGGCAAGTCGCCGGCGATTCAGGTGAACATCGACGCGACCCGCATGAGTCAGGCCTTTACCGGCGCCGGCTACATCCAGCAGATCATCTTGGCGGAAGTGGAGGAATTCGTCCGCCGCTACCGCGCCGTCGATATCGCGCCGGTGGAGGTAGCGTTCCGCAACCGCTTTAACCCGAACCTCACCCAGAGCTGGTTCGGGTCGATCATGGAAATCATCAACCAGGTGACGATGCTGTCCATTATCCTGACCGGCGCGGCCCTTATCCGTGAACGCGAGCACGGCACGCTCGAACACCTCCTGGTCATGCCGGTGACGCCGACGGAAATCATGTTGTCGAAAATCTGGTCCATGGGATTGGTGGTGCTGCTGGCGACCGGGATGTCTCTTATCGTGGTGGTACAGATGGCGCTCCGGGTGCCGATGCAGGGGTCGCCGGCCCTGTTTTTGGCCGGGGCGGCCCTGCACCTGTTCGCGACGACAAGTCTCGGCATTTTCCTGGCCACTCTGGCCCGCTCGATGCCGCAGTTCGGCATGCTTCTTATCCTGGTGCTGCTGCCCATGCAGATGCTGTCGGGCGGCTCGACGCCCCGGGAAAGCATGCCGATGCCGGTGCAATACATTATGAACCTGGCCCCAACTACCCACTTTGTGCAGATCGGCCAGGCCATCCTCTACCGGGGCGCGGGCATGGAGGTGGTGTGGAAATATTTCATCTGGCTGTTCTGCATCGGCGCCGTGCTGTTCCTGATCTCCCGGTCGCAGTTCCGCAAATCGGTCAACCAGGGGTAAGGCGGCGGGCGGAATTCCCTTGTCCTGCGAGCGCCGTCGCGGTATATTTTTTCCCTTGTCCTTTTTTTTTCGCCGCAGCAGGGGAAACGCCATGAAGCATATACTTTCCATCATCGATCTGACCCCGGCCGATCTCGAGGCCATCCTGACCGAGAGCGCGCTTATGAAAGACCGCTACCGGCAGGGCATCTTCGACCCGCTCTATCAGGGCAAGACCCTGGGCATGTATTTTGAAAAGCCGTCCCTGCGGACCCGCGTCTCACTTGAGTCCGCCATGAACTCGTTCGGCGGCGGCTCGGTCTGCCTCGAATCGTCCGGCCTCAACCAGATGTGGAAACGCGAATCGGTGAAGGATCAGGCGAGGGTGATGAGCCGCTTCGTCAGCATGGTATCCATGCGGACCTTTTCGCAGGAGGTTATCGAGGAGTTCGCCCGCGAGGCGACGGTGCCGGTCGTCAACGTCCTGTCCGACTTCGGCCACCCGACCCAGGCCATGGCCGACTTCCTCACCATGAAGGAACGCTTCGGCGATCTCAAGGGCAAGACCCTCGTCTACCTCGGCGACGGCAACAACGTCGCCCGCTCGCTTCTGGCGGCGTCGGCCTACCTGGGCGTCCATTTTATCTGGTCCGGCCCCGAGGACTACCGCCTGGATCAGGACTATGTCGAACGGGTGATGGCGAAGGCCGTGGACGCGGAATTTATCGAAGAACTCGATCCGACCAAGGCGGTCAAGCACGCCAATGTCGTCTACACCGACGTCTGGGCCTCGATGGGCCAGGAAGAGGAAGCGGCGCGGCGCGAGATGGAATTCGCCGCCTACCAGGTGAACGAGAAGCTGATGGGCCACGCGCCGTCCAAGGCCATCGTCCTCCACTGCCTGCCGGCCCACCGCGGATCAGAAATCACCGACGGCATTATGGATGGCCACCAGGCGGCGGTGTACGACCAGGCGGAGAACCGGATGCATATCTACCGGGGGATTTTCAGCCTGTGGAAAGGGAATTGGCGGGTGTAGGTCGACCCGATTACGGCAGTCTCCAAACCGCGACCGCAGGGTCGCGGTTTTTCAATGGTTGGCCTCCATATTCCTGGCACGTTGCACACCAACCGAATGCAGCCCGCATTCGTCAACTCCGCTCTCAACACACCACCCCGTCACTCCCGCGAACGCGGGTGCCCAGCGGACGGATCAATAACGGAACGAGGGTACACACCTGTGACGTCGAAATAGTGTGAGTTGGAAAAACCACTTCGTTCCTTCGTCCGCTGGATTCCCGCATTTGCGGGGATTACCATGTAGGTATATGGCAAGTAACCTGGACGTAGAAATTACTTGCATAAGGAGACGGCGTCTACGACGTGGGACGTGGTTACGGCTAAATCCCGCAAGGGAGTTCGTATTTGGATTGGCGTTGATGTCCACACTGACCTGCTCAACGATTGGCGGACACCGGCGTGGTGAGTTTTCAGGCCGCCGTTGTCCTGTCGCCGCGCTTCTCGAAATCTGCCGGGGACACACATTCCACGGCTGCGTGGCGTCGTTGCCGGTTATAAAACAGTTTGTAGTACTCAGGTTCGTTCATAATTGCGGGTAAAGTGATTTAAAGCGTTTTAAAAAAGTCCGTGAACGGGGTAGCCTGCATTTTCAAAATATCC
>JAJQBO010000119.1 GCA_021203245.1 Planctomycetaceae bacterium | reverse complement strand
CATCTGGTAGGCGCTGACCCAGCCCCGCCCGCTGACTATATAGGCTAGGCCCCGGTAGACATACATCATCCCGATCTTATATTTAATTTTTTTAACGCCGAACACCGACACCACCACCCCCACGATGGAACCGCACACCGTGCCGACAATCGTGCCGAGAAGTACCGCCAGGGCGGGCGGGAGGTCTGGGTAGACGGTGAGGGTGAGGGCGGCAATCATGCCGGACAGGGCGAGGTTCGCGCCGATGGAGAGGTCAATCCCCCGAATGATGATGACCAGCATCATGCCGAGGGCGAGGATGCCCAGAATGGCGGCGTTCGCGAGCAGGTCGTCGATGTTTTCAAAGGTGAGGAAGTTGGCGTTCTTCCATTGGGTAAAGGCCATGATCGCCACGATAAAGACGAGCAGGCCGATTTCCCGGAACTTGCCGAAGCGTTCCATAATGTTTTCGCTCGCCGGTTCGGCGACGGTGATTTGCGTTGTCATGTCGGTTCCTTCGCGGTCATGGCGGCGGTGAGAATCGCCTCCTGGCTTGCGCTGTCGCGGCTGAATTCGCCGGTGATGCGGCCGCCCTTCATTACCAGGATCCGGTCGCACATCCCCAGGACCTCGGGCATTTCGGAGCTGATGAGGATGATGCCGTAGCCGCGATCGGCCAGGTCGGCGACGATCTCGTACATGGCCGATTTGGCCCCGATGTCCACCCCCTTGGTCGGCTCGTCCAGTAGGAGGATTTTGGCGTTGGTATTGAGGAGCTTTGCCATCACCACCTTTTGCTGGTTGCCGCCGGACAGGGAACTGGCCGGATCGTGCACCGACTGCGCCTTGACGGTAAGCCGTTCCGACAGGCTGTGCGAGCGGGTGATTTCCTCTTTTTCCCGTATCCAGCCCCGGCGCGAGACGCTCTTCAGGGCAGGCAGGCTGATGTTCCTGCCGATGGACCAGGACAGCACCAGGCCCTGCTTCTGCCTGTCCTCGGGCAGGTAGGCGATGCCGGTGCGCATCGAATCGCCGGGATTGCGGATATGGGCCTCGCGCCCTTCGACAAACACCCGTCCCTTGTCGTAGGGCATGATGCCGAAAATTGACTGGAACAGTTCGCTCCGGCCGGCGCCGACCAGGCCGGTAAAACCGAGCACCTCGCCTTCGTTCAGGCTAAAGGAGATGTCGGCGAAGTAGCCGGCCTTGAACAGATTTTCGACCCGGAAAATCTCCTTGCCCGGCTGGGGACGGCGGGTGGGGAAAAGCTGGGTAATCTCGCGGCCGACCATGGCGACGATGAGGTCCTCGTTGGTGATTTCATTCACGCCCCAGGTGCCGATGCAGGACGAATCGCGGAAGACGGTGACGCGCGTGGCGAGGCGGTACATGTCTTCGAAGCGGTGGGAGATGAAGATGATGGACACGCCTTCGTCGCGGAGCTGCTCGGTAATGCGGTAGAGGTCCTCCGACTCCCGTTTCGTCAGGGCGGCGGTGGGTTCGTCCATGATGATGATACGGGCGTTTTGTGAAAACGCCTTGGCAATTTCCACCATCTGCTGCTGGGCGACGGAAAGGGCGGACATCTGGTCCCGGGGCGAGAAGTTGGCGTTGAGGCGGCGCAGGAGCGTTTCCGCCTCGTCGTGCATCTCGTTCCAGAGCAGCCGGCCGAAGGGCGACGCCTTTTCGTGGCCCATGAAGATGTTTTCGGTCACGCTCAGGTCGGGGTAGCAGGTGACGTGCTGGTAGATGGCGGCGATGCCTGCGGCATGGGCGTCGTTGGGGCCGGTGAATTCCACCCGCTTGCCGTCCAGGAACATCTCGCCGGCATTCGGCTGGTGGACGCCGGTAATCACCTTGATGAAGGTGGATTTCCCCGCGCCGTTCTCGCCCATCAGGGCGTGAATCTCGCCCGGCTTCAACTGGAAATGGACGTTGTCCAACGCCTTGACGCCGGGAAACGTCTTGGTGATGTTCTTGAGTTCGAGGATATATTCGGACATGGGCGCTCCTGTTACGGCAGATAAAACACTTCCCGAAGCGGGACGATCGGGTCGGCCTTGCCGAAATCGAACGACCCTTCCACCATGGTCGAGGTGATGGCGTTCCAGCGCTGGCAGGCTTCCGACTTGTCGATATAGGCAAAGGCGGCCGGGACGTCGTCGCATTCGAAAACGTAGAAAAACTGGTTGCCGTTCTGGAAAATCGAGTAATTGCGGATACCCGCCGCCGAGTGCTCCTGTATGATTTCAGGCCACGGCTCGAGGTGCATCTTCACGTACTCGTCGAGACATTCCGGCTTGACCTTCCAGGTCCAGGCGTATTTGTTGCTGGGTATTGTGTGCCTTTCCTTATGGGAAAACGTACCGTCTCTCTCTCGTCACCCCGGCATGCTCACGGTCGCCGTGCGGGAAACGCCTGGTTGTGCCGGGGCAGCCGGACAAACATTCGCTGCAGTTTTGGCCAATATTTCGGCATACCTGTAGCCAATCGCGTCTATGACGGCCCCGGCACAACTACCCGCCCCTCGCCTGGTTCAACGCTTCACCGCCGGGATGACGTATGGGGGAGTTTGGCGTGTTTCACTCAAACGACCCAATCTCCCTTATCGTCACCCCGGCGTCTGCTACCGTGAACCGGGCGCAAAACGGGCGGTTCGGCGGGGCCACGCCACGATCCTCCGCTCCGGAATTCCGCGTCAGTCAGCCGCGTTTCGCCAAAACCTCCCGCTCATACCGTTTGACCTCGTCCAGCCACGAGGCGCGCACCGGCGTTTCGTTCATTTCACAGAAACGATCCCAGACGTCGCCGAGCGGGCACAGCTTCAGTTCTTCCTGAAGGGCGAGGATTTCCGAGAAGTTGTCCTCGTCCTGCAGCGTCGCCAGCCGTTCGTGCGGCATCAACAGGGCGTAGAGGAGCGCCTTCTGCATGTTTCGCATGCCGATGACCCAGGCGGCGACGCGGTTGATGGAGGCGTCGAAGAAGTCGAGGCCGATCATGACCCGCTGCAGGGCGTTCGTTCGCACGATCTCCTTGGCGATTTCCCGCAGTTCGTCGTCCAGGATGACCACGTGATCCGAGTCCCAGCGCACGGGACGGGAGACGTGCAGGGGAATCTTGTCGAAGAAAAGCAGAAGCGACGGAATCTTGTCGGAGATGACTTCCGTCGGGTGATAGTGGCCGACGTCGAGAAGCGGCAGCACGCCCCGGGTGGCGGCGTAGCCGAGGTAGAACTCGTGCGAGCCGACCGTATAGGCCTCGAGGCCGAGGCCGAAGACCTTGGACTCGACCGCGTCGGCGACGCAGTTTTTGTCGAGCTTTTCAGCGAATACTTCATCCAGCGATTCCATCAGCCTGCGGCGCGGTGCGAGCCGGTCGGCCGGGATGTTCTTGTAGCCGTCCTGCACCCAGACGTTGCTGAGGCTGAGCAGGCCGAGTTCGCGGCCGAAGTATTCGGCGATGCGGCGGCTGGCCTTGGCGTGATCGATCCAGTAGCGGCGGATGGCGGCGTCGGGGCTCGACAGGGTGAGGTTGTCCGCCGCCTTCGGGTGCGAGAAAAACGTGGGGTTGAAGTCGAGGCCGAGGCCGCGCGATTTCGCATAGTCGACCCATTTGGCGAAGTGGCGGGGTTCGAGTTTGTCCCGCTCCGGCATGGGGTCGGCGATGGCGTATATGGCGTGGAGGTTCAGCTTGTGCTTGCCCGGGATAAGGCGGAACGCCTGGTCGATGTCGGCGAAGAGTTCGTCCGGCGTGCGGGCGCGGCCGGGATAGTTGCCGGTTGTGGCAATGCCGCCCGACAGCGCACCGCCCCCCTCGAAGCCGACGACGTCGTCCCCCTGCCAGCAGTGCATGGATATTTTCACCGTGGCGAGGGTCTTCAGGGCGGCGTCGACATCGACGCCGTATTCCGCATACATGGCTTTTGCCGATTCAAACCGGGACATGCTGTCTCCCTCTTATTGGCTGATTTTGGTGATGGCGAACGAGTCCCGCACCGCGGCCCTGGCCGAGGCGACGTCGGGGAACGCGTCGTCCCGCAACATCTGCGAGAGGATGTTCCCGATGGCGGTGGCTTCAACCGGTCCGGCGTGGACTTCCTTCTGGGTATAGCGGGCGGTGAGGCTGTTGAGGAGCCGGTCCTGGCTGCCGCCGCCCATGATGTAGATGCGGTCGAAAGTGCGGCCCGACAGGCCTTCGATTTCCTCGACCGTGTCGGCGTAACTCTTGGCGAGGCTGTTGTAGGCGCAGGCAAGGAGCTGGTTGGCATCGGCCGGGGTCGAGCCGCAGGCCTCGCGGCAACAGTCCCTGAGCGCCTGGGCCATGCTTTTGGGCGCGAAGAGGCTGGGGTGGTTGACATCGATAATCGAGCCGAAATCCATGCCCTGTTCCGCCATGGCGGTGAGGTCGGCGAAGCTTTTGCCGGGGGCGAGTTCTTTCCGCAGGTTTTGGATAATCCACAGCCCCATGATGTTTTTCAGTAAGCGGATGGTCCTGCCGTAGCCGCCTTCGTTGGTAAAGCTCTTGCGGCGGCAGGCGTCGCGGCAGTCGGGCGAGGCGAGTTCGATGCCCATCAGGGACCAGGTCCCGGAACTGAGATAGATGGCGTCGGCGGTGGGGTCGGGCAGGGCGAGGACGGCGGAGGCGGTGTCGTGGGTCGGCGGCAGGACGACGTCCAGGTCATAGCCGACCGCGTCCCGAATCGAAGCGGCAAGCGGCCCGACCTTTTCGCCCGGCATGTGCAGGGCCGAGAAAATGCGTCTCGGGAAGCCGAGGGTGTCGATAAGCTGCCAGTCCCACTCGCGCTTTTCCGCGTCCAGGAGCTGGCCGGTGGAGGCGTGGGTGTATTCGTTCGCCTTGACGCCGGTGAGGCGGTAGCCGAGGTACGACGGCATCATCAGCATGGACTCGGCCCGGTCGAGCCATTCCGGGTGGTCCTGCCGCACCGCGTACAATTGGAAGACAGTGTTGAAGAGAAGCTTCTGGATGCCGGTCCGGGCGTAAAGCTCCTCTTCGGCGATGATGTCGTAGACCTTGGGGATAACCCCTTCGGTGCGCGCATCGCGGTAGGCGACGGGCGGGCCGACCATTTTGTCGTCCCGATCGAGGAGGACGTAATCGACGCCCCAGGTGTCGATGCCCATGGAGACGGGGCGGGTGCCCCTCTCGCCCGCGCGGCGCAGGCCGGCGACGATTTCCGCGACGAGGTGGTCGACGTCCCACTGTTTGAAGCCGTTCTTCTCGACCATGCCGTTTTCGAAACGGTGAATTTCTTCCAGGCGGATGACGCCGTCGTCGAGCCAGCCAAGGATGTGGCGGCCGCTTGAGGCTCCAATGTCGACTGCCAGATAGTGGGTGGGCATGTGGCCTCCATCGGATTGAAACCAGGGGTTCTTTACGCTGTTGCTCAGGTGATGTGGCGGCGGATCGAGTGATCGGGGTGGTTCTGTGAATCTCTTTGTTTATGGCAGAATACCACATAAAACACGGTAGTCAAATAAAAACAGAAAACATTCCGCTTTTTCTTGATCCAGGCTGATGCGGATAAAATTCTCGCAGTAATGCGCCATATTATATATGTATACTCTCCATGGAGATGGTGGTTTGGCGGTTGGGCCGAAGTCCGGGCGCGAGGGATGGAATCTTTATTTATATTGTAATACCTTTTTTTATGTGTGATTGTCGCTTGCGTAAGGCTGGTGCTCGTGGTATACTGCCATGAACGGAAAGGGTGGTACGCGCCGATTGGAGACACCTTTCCGCGCCTCGCATCAGCCCGCAAGGAAAAATCATGGCCAGCCCGGACATCCTCCATACCATTACCGTTCTGTCGCGCGAATTCGGGTCGGATTCGTATGTACGGGGGGGCGGCGGCAACACCTCCTGCAAGGACGACACGACCCTTTTCGTCAAGCCGAGCGGCACCACCCTTGGCGACATGACGCCGGAAAAATTCCTGCCCCTGTCGCGCGCCCGCCTGAACGAATTGTACACGACCCCGTTCCCGGAAGACGTGACCGCGCGCGAACGCGAGGTCGTGTCCTTTATGGCGACGACCGTGCTGCCGGGCCACGACGGCAGGCCGTCGGTGGAAGCGCCGCTCCACAACATCTTTCCGCAGCGATTCGTCATCCACACCCACCCCGCCTATGTCAATGCGCTCACCTGCGCGGCCGGGGGCGAGGCGGCCTGCGCGCGGCTCTTCCCGGACGCCTTGTGGATGCCGGTCGTCGAACCGGGCTATACCCTGTGCATGCGCGTGCGGGACGAACTGGCCCGGTACCGGGAACGGTTCGGCAAACCGGTGGAACTCCTTGTTCTCGCCAACCACGGTGTGTTTATCGCCCACGACGAGGCGGACGGAATGCGCGCGCTGTACAGGCGGGTTATGGACGCCCTGAAGGGCGAGGTCGAGCGGGCCGGCATCGCGGCGCAGCCGCCGCAGCCGCCCGCGACCCTGGGACCGGACGCCGCGCTGGTGGACCGGATTCGTGCGATTATGGGCGACGACGCGGCCGCTTTCGCCTCGGCGGGGCCGTTTCCCGTTCCGGGCGGGGCGTTGACGCCGGATCACATCGTCTATTGCCGCGCGGCGCTGTATACGGGCGACGCTTCCGAAAAGTCGCTCCGCCGTTTCCATGACCGGAACGGTTACTGGCCCCGGGTGGTGGCGGCGCCGGGCGGGGTGTACGGGTTTGGAACAAGCGCGAAGGTGGCCGACCTGGCCCTTGAACTCGCCTGGGACGGAGCGATGGTGATGTGGTATGCCGAGGCCTTCGGCGGGGTGAAATATCTGGAAAAGCGCTTTGTCGATTTCATCTCCAACTGGGAGGTGGAAAGCTATCGGCAGCGCGTGGTCCAATGATAGCGAACGGGGAACAACGCATCATGCTGGGCATCGAACGGCGGCAGAAAATCCTCGAAAAACTGCAGCGTGACAGCAAGGTCTATGTCGCCGACCTTTCCGACTCCATGGGCGTGACCCAGGAGACGATTCGGCGCGATTTGGAAAAGCTGGAAGCCCAGGGGCTGCTTCTGCGGAGCCGCGGCGGCGCGGTGCGGGTCTCGCCCGCGAACGAGGACCTGTCCTTCGCCAACCGCACCACCTCCAACTACGACCTCAAGCAGGCCATCGCCCGCAAGGCGGTGGGGCTGGTGAACGACGGCTCGTCCCTGATGGTCGATTCGAGCAGCACCGTCCTCGCCCTGTGCGGCCTGTTGAAAAACAAAAAAGACCTGACCATCATCACCAACTCGATCGAGCTGCTGAACGATTGCGCCGGATCGGGCCTGGACCTGATATCGAGCGGCGGCACCCTGCGGGCGCATTCGCTGGCGCTGGTCGGCACAGTCGCCTGCCGTACCCTGTCGAACTACAACGTCGACCTGGCCGTCTTCTCCTGCAAGGGACTGGACCGGGATCAGGGGGTGACCGAATCGAACGAGCCCGAGGGGGTCGTGAAGCAGGTGATGGCGCGCCAGACCAAAAACCGGGTGCTCCTGGCCGACCACACCAAGTTCGACGTGGTGGCGTTTGCCAAGACCCTCGATTTCGCCGATATCGACTATGTCATCACCGACGTCGAACCGAGCCGCAAGTGGGTCGAATTTTTCAAGAAAAACGATATCCAGCTTATTTGCTGAATCTGTCCGCCATGCAAGGAGACGCCATGCCCGACCCGACCGAACCGGCCCCGGACGTCCTGGAGGCCCTGAACGGATTCGACCCGGAGGAGCGGCGGGAAGCGCTGGAGGAAATCGCCGCCGGCCTCGCGTCGGGCGCGTTGCAGCGCCCCGCGACCGGGGATTGGGTCAACTGCCACGCCCATACCTTCTTTTCCTACAACAGCCTCAATCTGTCGCCGTCGGGCCTGGTGTGGGAAGCCCTCAGGCGCGGGCTGTGGGCAATCGCCTCCACCGACTTCGACGTCCTGGACGCCATGGACGAAATGCTGGCGGCAGGGGACGCGCTGGCGGTCCGGACGGCCGTGTCTCTGGAGACGCGGGCCTATGCGGCCGACTACGGGGAGAGGGAACTGAACAGCCCGGGCGAGCCCGGCGTCGTCTACTCCATGGGCGTCGGCTTTGTCCGCCGTCCCTACCCGGACAGCGATGTGGGCAGAACCTTCGCCTCCTTGGCGGAGCGCTCGCGCCGCCGCAACGAGGAGATGGTCGCGAAGGTGAACGACGCCCTCGACCCGGTGCGGCTCGACTACGCCCGGGACGTCCTGCCCCTGACCCCGTCCGGCAACGCGACCGAGCGCCACCTGTGCCAGGCCTACGACGACAAGGCGGCGGCGCAGTACGCCGATCCGGCCGACCTCGCCGCCTATTGGGCAGACCGCCTCGGCCTTGGCCGCGAGGCGGTGGACAAGCTTCTGGCCGACTACGGCGCGCTCCGGAACGCCATCCGCGCCAAACTGATGAAACAGGGCGGCGTCGGCTATGTCAAGCCCGACCGCGATTCGTTCCCGAAGGTGGAGGAATTTTTCGCCATGGCGACGGCGGCGGGGGCGGTGCCCTGTTACGCCTGGCTGGACGGCACCACGTCGGGCGAGCGCGACCCGGGCGGGCTGCTGGACGACGCCGTCCGCTGGGGCGCGCGGTGCGTCAACATCATCCCCGACCGCAACTGGAACATCGCCGACCCGGCGGCGAAGCGGACAAAACTGGCCGCGCTGGAGGCATTCGTCGCGGCGGCGCGGGCGCGCGACCTCCCCATCATCGCCGGCACCGAATTGAACGGCCCCGGGCAGAAGTTCGTCGACTCGTTCGACGCGCCGGAACTGGCCCCGTATGTCGACGATTTCCGGGCTGGCGCGGCGTGGCTGTATGGTCACTCCTTCCTTGAACGCGCCGACACCATGGGGGCGTCGAGCGAATGGGCGGCCCTTCATTTCGGCGGCGACAGGGCCGGGTCGAACAGCTTTTACACGGCAATCGGCAGGCGCGTCCGGCCCGGCGCGCCGCTGCCGCATATCGACCGCACCGCCAAACCGGACGCGGTCCTGGAACTGGTGCGCTGAAAAAAACAACGGTGAGATACCCTGAATGGAGAAAGAAATGGCCGGAGTGTATGAACGGTATCGGCAGGTTGACTACAACCTTCCCGAAACGTACTTTTCCTGGGAACTGTATGGCGCGGGGCTGGAAAACCTCGGCCGCGACGGCAAGGCGGTGGAACTGCCGCTGACCGATCCGCGTCCGGATCAGGTGCTGCTGCGCGTCGACGCGCTCGGGTTGTGCTTTTCCGACACCAAGCTGATCTGGGCCGGCCCGAACCACCCGCGCATCCTCGGCCGGGACCTGCAAAACGACCCGACCGTCGCCGGACACGAAGCGGCGATGACCGTGGTGAAGGTCGGGTCGGACTGGAAGAACAAATTCTCCGTGGGCCAGCGCTTCATCATCCAGGCCGACATCAAGATCGGCGGCGAGCAGAAGGCGTTCGGCTATGTGCAGCGGGGCGCGATGGCGCAGTACGCCTATGCCGGGCCGTGGGTGCTGGACGGCGAAGGCACCTGCTACCTCCTGCCCATCAAGGACGAGACAGGCTATGCCGAGGCGGCGCTGGTCGAGCCGTGGGCCTGCGTCGAAGCGGCCTACCATCAGCCCGAACGCCTGGAACCGGTGGCGGGCGGCAGGGTGCTGGTGGTCTGTGCCGCCGCCGACGTCGCCGATTTCACCGGCCTTTTTCCGATGCCGCCGGCGTCACTCGTCGTGCTGGGCGCGCCGGGTTCGGCCGTCCACGGCCTCATGGAAATCACCGCATCCGGCCCCGAAGCGACGCCGGAAGCGGTCCGCGACGCCGCCGCGACGGCGGGGGGATTCGACGATATCTACCTGATCGGCATCCCCGAACCGGCGCTTATCGAAGCCTGCGACCTCGCCCTCGCGCCGGGCGGCGTGTTGTGCTTTCTTTCGGCGTCGGCCATTCCCGCCAAGGCGGCCCTGGACATCGGGCGCACCCATTACGAACTCACCCGCTGCATCGGTTCGGCCGTGCCGCTGGTCCGCAACGCCTACGGCCAGAACGTGCGCCAGGAACTGCAGGCCGGTGGCAGGGCGTGGATGATCGGCGCCGCCGGCCCAATGGGGCAGATGCATGTGCAGCGCGCGCTCGAACTGCCGCGCCCGCCCGCCATCCTGTTCTGCACCGACCTCTCCGACGAGCGCATGCACTATATGAAAAACCGGCTCCAGCCCATCGCCGACAAAAAGGGCGTCAAACTCGTCTGCCTGAACGTCGGCGGCGTCACCGACCTGGGAACGCGCATCGCCGACCTCACCGGCAACGCCGGCTTCGACGACGTGTATGTCCACGCGCCCGTGCCGGCGCTGGTGGAGCAGGGCGCGGACTACCTGGGCGATCATTCGATTCTCAACATCTTCGCCGGCGTCGGCATCGGCACCAAGGCGAAATTGAGCCCGGAGATTTTCCGCAAGCTACATACCCGCATGATCGGTTCGTCCGGGTCGTCGATGGAGGACATCGTCAACACGCTGGCGAAGCTCGAGTCAGGGCAACTCGCCACCCGCATCAGCCTGGCCGCGCTCGGCGGCATCGAAGCCACCTGGCTCGGCATCAAGGGCGTGAAGGAAAACCGCTTCCCCGGCAAGACCGTCATCTTCCCGCAGGTGAACAACGTCGACCTGGTCGGGCTCGACGGCTTCGCCTCGGTTTGTCCCGAGGCGGCGGCGCAATTGGGCCAGGGCTGCGTATGGACGAACCAGGCGGAACGCGCGTTTCTTGACAACGCGGTTGAACTGTAGAGAGGAAAACCATGCAACTTCTCAATCGCAAGGCGGTGGTGACGGGCGGCGCGCAAGGCATCGGCTACGCGCTGGCCGAGCGAATGGCGGCCGAGGGCGCGGACGTGTGCATCCTCGACATCAACGCGGACGCGGCCGGAAAATCGGCCGACGCCATTGCCGAGAAAAGCGGCAGAACGGTCGCGGCAGTGAAGGTGGACGTGACGGACGAGGATTCGGTCGCCGAAGCGATGGCGGCGGCCCGCGACCGGCTGGGCGGGCTCGACCTCCTCGTCAACAACGCCGGGGTGTTGAAAAGCCACTATATCACCGAATTCCCCAAAAAGGACTGGGATTTCGTGGTCGGGGTCAACCTCACCGGCGCGTTCCTCTGCGTCAAGCACGCTGCCAAACACATGGTGGAGGCGGGGCGCGGCAGCATGGTGGTAATCTCGTCCCGCAGCGCCAAGCGGGGCGGCTTGTGGAACCACGCTTATTGCGCCAGCAAGTTCGGCGTGGTCGGTATGGTCCAATGCGTCGCGCTCGATTTGGCGCCGCTGGGGATTCGCATCAACTGCATCTGCCCCGGCAACGCCCTCGACACGCCGCTGTGGAAAGACCTTGCCGTCCAGTATGCGAAAAAATACAACGAGACGCCGGAACAGGTGCTGGAGCGCTACCGCAAACGGGTGCCGCTCGGGCGGGGGTGCGATGTTTCGGACATCGCCAACCTCGCGACGTTTCTCGCGTCCGACGCGTCGTCGTATATGACGGGTCAGGCGATCAACCTGACCGGCGGGGAGATTATGTCGCCGTGACGGGGTGAGCGCTTGAGGGGCTGGATGGACGGGGTGTCGTCGGTGGACGGCACCTTGTTTTTTGGGCCGGCGGTTGAGTTTGGTGCATTGGCTGTCGGTGGCGTGGACCCCGGCCGAACCGCCTGTTTTTCGCGCTGATGGATGTCCGCACGCCGGGGTGACGATGGGGGAGGATGGGACGGATTGATTCGATTGCAGCGGCGGCGGGTCGGCGGGTATGGACCATCGTTCCTTTTTGATCTGTCCGCTGGGCCCCCGCGTTCGCGGGGGTGACGAGTGTTTGTACGTGAAGGACACCCAAAGTTGCCTTTCGGCAATTTCGGAATAGTAAAACGTCTGGCGGTAATACCTCTTCCCGGAGGGTGCCGGGTGCTGCCTGGTTGCCACGCCGCGCGCCTGAAACGCGGTCGTGGCGAGGTGGAAGCCG
>JAJQBO010000144.1 GCA_021203245.1 Planctomycetaceae bacterium | reverse complement strand
GATAACTCCCTGAAACATGCCGTATGCTATGCCGTGAGATAGCCAAACATGAGAGACGGGCAAGCACAAAATGTGCTCGCCCGTCTTTATCAATTTGCCGCCACGCTCTGCAATTCCCGAAAAAGGAAATGCTCAGCCCTTTTTGTACCCGCATTTCGGGCAGACGCCCTTTTCATCCAACGCAATGCCGCATAAAGGACAACGATTTAGATCCAAATGCGGTTCGTACTCTTCCGACGCCTTGTTGACGCCGCTGGAGAACGTGAGCTTGACAATGTTCAGTTTGTCCTTCAACAAATCGTAGATGATCTTAATCATCCCTTCAACCGTCATGGTCTCTTTGGTGACGACAAGACGGCATTCGGGATAGGCGGTGGCAAGCTCGGTCTTGAACGCGGGACCCTTCATGGTGTTGGTCGGAGCACCATTTTTGATTCCCTGCTTCTCATAGACGTCGAGGATGGCGGGCAGCAGCGGATCGTCTTCGCGGAGAATCAGGGCGTGATCGAAGTTTTTCAGAACGTTCCAGGCGGTCTTCTGGATTTCATTACAGGGAAAAACCATGTTCACGCCAGGGCTCACGGAACCTTCGATCTCGATAGTGAGAATTCCGGTGTGTCCGTGCAAGTATTGGGCTTCGCCTTTGAATCCGTAAAAGCGGTGGGCGTATTACAGATCAAGCGTCGTAATGCTTCTCATGGTCAGGTCTCCTTGCTGTGGTTGCCACGTATTTTTGCGCCCTTATGGGCACTTTTTTGCGATAACCGTATGCACTTCGGACAGGTGCCTTTGAATATAAGATCATACCCGATGATCTCAAATCCATGGGCATCCGTGATTCTTTTTTCCAAACCAAGGATATATTCTGCATCCACATCGAATAGCCCGCCGCACACAAGACATCTGGCATGATGGTGATCATGACAGCAATGGTCAAAATGATTGGCGCCACCCGAAACTTCCAGGTTGTGGATTTCTCCGCTTTCAGACAGTTGCTTCAGGTTTCGGTATATCGTTCCTCTGCTGATGGTCGGGTATTCGGCAACCACAGCCGTATAGACCTCATCTGCAGTAGGATGACACTTTAACTTCCTTACCGCCTTCAGTACCAAAGCACGTTGAATGGTGTTGCGTTTCATTACATGCAAGCCTTATATTCTTGTCCGTCCTCATTCCTTATTAGTATTATATCTTATAAAGGATGAAATACCAATAAATAACCGAAATTATTTTTACTATCGTCAAGCGGAAATGCCATGGCCTTCAGCAAAGGCTGAAATGAATCCGTTCCGAGGGTGTCAGGATAGCGGCGGACTACCTCAATAGTTGAGAGAAGGTCCGATATGAGATAGCCAAACATGCAAAAGCCGCCCCGACGAGGGCGGCTTTTTCTTATGGAAAATAAAGGCGTTACTTTCTGCGAGTAGATTGGAATAAAACCGCAATAACAATAATCGCGGCGGTGAGCATGAGGCGGCTGGCTTCCTCGACGGCGTTCAGGGAAAGGATCTTGTCGAGATAGCCCATTGTCAACACGCCGATAAGCGTCAGGCCTATGCCGCCGCGCCCGCCAGCCAGACTGGTGCCGCCTATAACCACCATGCCGATGGCGTTCAGTTCGTAGCCGAGGCCGGCTTCCGGGTCTCCCTGGTATTCCTGCGCCGCCTGACAGATTCCCGCAACCGCACAGCAGAAGCCGCTAAAGCCGTATGTCAGTATTTTCGTCTTCAGGACGGGGACGCCCGACAACCTCGCCGCTTCCTCGTTGCCGCCTATGGAATAGATGTAGCGGCCCCAGATCAGCTTTTCGAGAATGATATAGCTCAGCACCATGCAGGCGAACATGATAATGGTGACAATCGCGATGTTGTTGCCGAATATTCGGCCGTTCAACCATTCGGTTATTTCCGGGAAAGTGCTGTTGTAGGTGTAGGAACCGTCGGGATTGAACGTGGCGTTCATGACCTTTCTTCCCGAAGACATCGTCTTCGCCAGGCCTCGGGCGAAAGTCATCATCGCCAGCGTGGCGATAAAGGCCTGAAAACGGAAGCGCCCAATAAGCAGGCCATTCCAGCACCCGCAGGCGATGCCAAGAAGAAGACAGACGGGAACCACCCAGACAAAGGAATACCCATAGGTCATGAGAAACAGCGAATAGGGCACCGCCACCGCGGCAAGCACCGATCCGACGCCGAGGTCGATGCCGCCGGTGATAATCACCATGGTCATGCCGCAGGCGAGGATGCCGTACACGGAAGTCTGGCGCAGCATGTCGCGGTGGGGAGTCCAGCGGAAAAAGGTGCCGTTGGCGCTGAAGATGCAGCCGATGACGAAAATAATGATAAGGGCGATGAGCGCCCGCGTCCACGGTTTCGCGAAAATGCGGCTGAAAAACGACTGTTCGCCAAGTGGCGTATTGTGATCCAAAGATTTTTCCATTGATCAAGCTCCCATCGCGGCGTGGACGATCTTTTCCTGTGTCGCGTTCGACCGATCGAATTCGGCGCTCACTTCGCCCCGGTGCATAACCAGTATCCTGTCCGCCATCGCCATCATTTCAGGCAGTTCGGAAGTGATGAGGAGGATGGTCATCCCGGAGGCGGTCAGTTCGTTCATGAGATCGTAGATTTCGAATTTCGCGCCGACGTCGATGCCGCGCGTCGGTTCGTCCAAAAGCAGCACCTTGGGCCTCGTCTCCAGCCAGCGTCCGAGCAGCGTTTTTTTGCTGATTGCCGCCGGAGAGCGTGCCGATGGGTTGCGACAGCGCCCGCAGGCGAATGCGCAGCGATTCCTGCTGCCGCTCGGCGGCGGCGCGCTCGAGTTTGCCGTTGCGCCAGGTGCGTGCGCTGAGTCGTCGAAGCGAGGCGAGCGCGATATTATCGGAGATGCTCGCGTCCGGAATAATGCCGCTCGCCTTGCGGTCGTTGGTGAGAAGGGACAGGCCGCGACGGATGGAGGACGAGGGCGCGTCCACCATGTGCGTTACGCCGTCCACCGTGATTTCTCCGGATGCCAACCCGCCATAGGTTCCGAAGATTCCGTTCAGGAGTTCGGTGTTGCCCGACCCCTGCAATCCGTTGAAACCGAGTATCTCCCCTTCCCTCGCCTCGAAGCTGACATTCCGCACCTTGAAACGGTCGGGGAGATCGGCGTCCCGGACGGACAAATTCCTTACCCGTATGCGCACCGTATCCCTTACCGTCTGCCTACGCGACGGGAACAGGCTGTCCAGTTCGCGCCCAATCATGCTTTTTACCAGCTCTTTTTCAGAGAGATCATCAGCCGGTGCGGTGGCAATCCATTCGCCGTTTCGTAATACCGTGATGCGGTCGGCAATACGGTAGATTTCATCCATTTTGTGGGTAATGTAGATGATTCCGAAATTGTCCGCCTTGAGCTGACCTATAATAGTGAACAGGAGTTCGACATCGGATTTCGGAATAGCCGAGGTCGGCTCGTCCATGACGAAGATTTGCGCGTCAAAAGCCAGCGCTTTCGCAATTTCGATGCGCTGGCGAACCGACATCGAAAACTCCTCGACCGGACGGTGCAAATCGATGTCCGAGAGGTCAAGGCGGGCCAAAAGCTCTTTCGTCCGTTTTTCCTGAGCGCGGCGGTCGAAACGCTGCCCGGGGAGACGCTTTTCGCGGCCGAGGAAAATATTGTCCACCACATCCATCCCGGGAATAAGGGACATCTCCTGTGGATGACGGATATGCCGGCTCGACTCGCTTCCAGCGGCGACTGGAAGACCGTCTTTTTGCCAAACACTTCCATAGAACCGGTGAAGTCGGGGTACACGCCAGAAAGGATCTTTATCAGCGTGGATTTGCCGGCGCCGTTTTCTCCCGCCAGGACGTGCACTTCACCGGGACGCAGGGTAAAGTTCACATCACGCAGGACGGTGACTCCGGAAAATGACTTGCCGACGCCAGTCATGGTGACAAGGTTATCTGGCATGCGCGGATTCCCCTTTTCGAAACCGTGGCGGGCCGAAGGGGCGGCATGCGCACCGCCCCCGGGCCACTGTCCGGTATGGACGTTAGTTATCCAAGGTCCATTTGATAACGGGTTCACCGATGATTTTGCCGTTCGGGTTGTCCTTGTCGAATACCTTGGTGGCGAGCATGATACGCTTCGGAATCTTTTCTCCGCGCTTCAGCTTCAGGACCTGCTCAATCGCAACATCCATGCCGCAGGGGTATTCGAACGTCGCGTCCAGAATGCCTTGTTGGACATAGGCCACGCCTTCGTGCGGCAGGCCGTCGACGCCGACGAACGCAATTTCCTTATCACGGCCGGCGACCTTGGCGGCGAGGTACGCGCCATGCGCCATGGGATCGTTGTGGGCATAGACGAAGTCGATTTTATCGAATCTGGAAAGCGCCGATTCCATTTCCTTGCGCGCCTGCGGTTCCATCCAGTTGGCGTCGACCTTGAAGATGATCTCGATATCCGAGCCCTTGATACCGTCGAGGAAGCCCTTGTTGCGTTCCTGTGCGCCGGAAACGGGCATCAGGCCCATCAATTCCACCGCCTTTGCCCCTTTGCCGCCGAATTTTTCCTTCAGCCATTCGCCCGCAGCCTGGCCGATGACGATGTTGTCGCCGCCGATAACGCAGGTGGAGTCGTCGGTGAGGATTTCGCGGTCGATGACGATGACCGGGCAGCCGCTGTCGTAGATTTCCTTGACGATCGGGGTAAAGGGGGCGGACTCTTTGGGCGAAACGAGGATGACGTCGATATTGCCGGCCTCGTAATCATTGAGGAATTCGCGGAGCTGCGCCTGCTGACGGGCCGTGTCCAATTGCGCGTCCTTGTGGATAAGCTCGATGTCATCCGGATATTTCGCCACCTCTTTTTTGAGTTCTTCGTACATATTGGCGCGCCACGGTTCGCCGAGGTTGCATTGACTAAAGCCGACCCGCCATTTTTTCTCACCTGCCTGGACTCCCATGAAGGCGGAACCAAGAAGCACAGCGCACAGTGCGAGACAGATAGTTTTCATGACTCCTCCAATATTGAGTAAAACGAAAAATGACGGTCGGCACGCGCCGGTCGCCTGGTTCGACGTATGGTTTCTATCATGATAGAGGAGCCCGCATCACTGCCTTACCGAATTATTCCGCCCGTACGAATAGTGCGCCTCTCTCCTTGCGGACCCGGTTCTCCCGTGTCCCGGGTGGCATGAAGGAAGACTCAGGGTCGAGCACGGAGGAAGAATGTAAGTTCTGTGCCAGAACGAATTAGTCGAAATACCCATTAATGTAACCATCCATAGTGAAGGGGATTTGGAATTTCGAAATAACGTGTCCGGAATCCCATGGACAGTCGGCCGCCCCACTTTTCTACGATTTTTTGCAGCACCGTGCAAAGAAGTGCAAAAATTGCACGTGGATACAGTACCGTTATCCCGACTGATTGGCACGCGTCCATATGTAAGGTAGTACAGGCAAAAGTAATGTCGGATTCACAAAAAAAGCCCCGTCAAACGGGGCGTACGTCCTGTGGCTCGCTTCCAACACGGTGTGCGACTCTTTCAGGGCTCCCGGATCGGCTCCTCCACGGATGGCCGGGCCCAACGGTATAACCAAACCCGCAGCTATACCATCAAACGCATGGAATCCACCTTGTTGAGCAGGATGGCCAGGACTTCGGGATTCGGTGGCGTCGCTTGCACCGCGTGCGAGACGTCCAGATGGAATCCCGTATTTTCCACTATCGTCTGAATGGCGACGCCGGGAAAATACTCGGACAGGTACATGCGCCGGTCATCGCCGAAACGCATGATACCGTACTCGGTGACAACCGCGCGCGGACCACAGTCGGGAGAGAGGCCGCGTGCGGCCCGGCCCCCAGCGCCGTCGATCCAGCCGGGACTGGTGATATAGTCCACCCTTTCGGTAAAGCGCCGCTTTTCGTGTTTCATGACGATGATCGTATCCAGATAGGTGGCGATGCCGTTGGCACCGCCTGATCCGGTGAAGCGGGTGGTCGGACGGCGGTAGTCCCCGATGGAGGTGGAATTCAGGTTGCCATAAGGATCGATTTGCGCCCCGCCGAGAAATCCCGCCGCGATAACGCCCGTTCTCGCGGCAAGCACCTGGAAACCGAAATACCGATACTGCGGCCACAGCACCGAAGCCTGGTAGGCGATTCGCAGATCCGAAACGCTTGTCGGCACTTCCTGTGGATTTCCTTCGAACTGGGCGGTTTCAAATATGAGATGGGCATTTTTGGCGTGGGTGTTTTTTTTGCCAACGTGGCCCCGACAAGCGGCAATCCCGTGCCGACAATATACGCCTTGCCGTCTTCGACCTGGCGAGCCAACGCGACAGCCATCATCTGCCTCGGAGTCCACTCCATCATGCTCTCCTAATTGCGTTTCAAACCGGCAACATACCCATAACCCGCATCGACGCGAAGCCCCAGCAGCGTGGACGCGCCAATCCAGTCCAGGTAGTCGTCGTGATCCGTGCACTGATGCAACACATCCGAGATGAACGCGTCAAAATCCGCCTGCTTCCGACTCACGCTATCGTAGCGCCGATAGAATTCGGCGTCATAATCGTAGCATGCGAAACACTGCGACGGATGGGCCCCGTACGCCAACGGCACCACCGCACTGACGCACAAGCCGGTGAGGGAGTTCCGCTCGGGATGGCGGCGTATTTCCTCGTCGCCGACCAACTGCTCGCAGGAAACAATCGTATGCGTCGCCGCCATGGCGATATCGATATCCTGAAAACCAGGCCCCACAATACGGCAGGTGCCGTCCGGACTCGCCTGTTGAACGTGAATACAGGCGACGTCCAGGTGCGGAGTGGGCACACAACAGAGCGTTTCGCCAGGATGGAACGGGTCATCCTGAAGGATAAACTTCTGCGGCGGCAGCTTGGGATGGCACTTGCGCTCATCTTCGGAAATACCCCATTTTTCGGCGAGGTCCGATCCCAGCATGTTCTTGATGGGGACGTAGGGAAAACCCAGCGCCGCTCCATGGTAGGCGATGGTGTGCACGTCGATGGAAAAATCCTCGAACAATAGGGAACCCTCTTCCACCGCTTCGCGAAAGCGTCGGCAGACCATTGTGAATCCGGAATTAGCTATGTACGAGACAGACATCGCGGTAACGCAGCCCGCCCCGATAAGCATATCGATGTCGCCGCCGGAGGACCCGCCTTCCAGATACAGATTCTTCCTGCCCTGACGCAGGATTTCCCACACCAGGGCGTATGGACGGCGATTGGTGACAAACCCTCCCAGGGCGAGGCAATCGCCGTCATGCACAAACCGGGCGATTGCCTCCTTGGCAGTCATGACTTTGGAGCTGGATTCGTTGCCGTCAATCATCGGCCCACACCTCCTCATCGCTCGGTACAACGACATGTTTTTTCTCATAGGCGATGCGGCTGATATTGACGAGGTGGGTATACCACAAATTTTCGCTCAGGCTGTTGTTGCCCCACGAGCCGCACCCAAGGGTCAAAGTGGGATTCAAACCGTTGGCAAAGGAACCGCCGAGGCTGTTGGAACCGGTCTGGTTTATGGAAAAGCGCGAGACCGGCAGTCGTTCGGCCGCATATTCGATGTTTTTCGCGGTGTAGGAATGTATGACGACACTGTGACCCCGCCCCTCCATGGTGAGGTTGGCCTCGGCGATGTCGATTGCCTGTTCCCGCGTGGCATAGGTGTACAGGGCCAGCAGTGGAAACAGCTTTTCTCTGGCAAGCGGTTCGTCCGGGCCATACTTGTCGACCATGGCGACGATGAGCCTGGCGTCTTTCGGGATTGCCAGCCCGGCGGCGTCGGCGATCGTTTGCGGCGTCGCGCCGACGAGTTTTTTATTGACCACGCCGTCCGGGAAGGCGGCTCGGCGCAATTTTGCCACGTCGGCGGGCTCGGTCACGACATACGCGCCGTTTTTGGAAAACTCGTCCATCACCTGTGCCAGGGCTGTCAGTGAAACGAGAACTGCCTGCTCGCACGTGCACAGAATGCCGTTGTCGTATATCCTGCCGCGCACGCATTTGGCTACCGCTTCGGGCAGGGTCGCGTCTGCATCGACGAGACATTGCACATTGCCAGGCCCGACGCCGAATGCAGGTTTGCCGCTGCCGTAGGCGGCTTTCACCATTCCCGGCCCGCCAGTGGAGATGCAGACATCGGTCATGCGCATTATGAGTGTGGATATCTCCACCGTCGGTTCGTCCACGATCTGGATGAGATGCTCCGGGGCGTCGATCCGCGCCAGAGCCTCGTTCATTACAGCGACGGTCGCCTTGCCGCAGGCCTTGGCGTGCGGGTGAGGGGCGATAATAATGGCATTGCCGCCCTTGAGGGCGATCATGGCATTATGCAGCGGGGTTGAGGTTGGATTGGTGACGGGTGTGACCGCGCCGATGACGCCCATTGGCTTCGCCACCTCGACGATGCCCTCCTCCTCCAGCCGGCGGAGGACGCCCCGGCTCGCCTTCCCCTTGAGGCCTGCCCAGATCGCCTTGGCCTTACCCTTGTTTTTGGCGAGTTTGTCCTCATACCGGCCCATCCCCGTTTCCTCCACCGCGAGCCGGGAAATGGTCTCGGCGTTGTCGAAAACCGCCTTGCCGATGGCACGTACCGCCTTATCCACGTCACGTTGGGAATACCCGGCAAAAACCGATTGGGCCTGCCTGGCCTTGTCCACCAGGTCGGCGACATACGCAGTTGCGTCCATAAGCGTCTCCTTGTCAAGCAACACTGCATTTGGGTAGGAAAATACCGTCACCGTGTCCGGGATTTTGTGACGCCCTGTCGTGCACGCGCGCCGAGGCCCAGCACGATGAAGGATCCGCCGACGCCCGCAAAGAGCGGGTCCACAGAGGCGGGAAGCACGGCCGCAGCAACCGCGACCAGCACCGGGCCGGCGATCATCGCCGCCAGCGCATGCCCGGGGGCGATGCGGCCTGGAAAAAACACCGCGGTGCAGAGCGGCGCAAACGCGACGGCGCCACGCAGTCCCATTGACATATAGCTCCAATTGAGGATCATCGCGCCCATGTTGCCCGCAACTGAAAGAAGCGCTCCCGCCAACACCATGCCGATAACGAGGCGGGAAATCAGGAGAACGCGGGCGTCGTTTGCCTCTGGATTGATGTAAATCTTGTAGATGTCGTTGACGAGCATCTGGCTCAACCCCAAGGCAATGCCCGCGCCCGTGCCCACGACGGTGACCAACAAAGTGGCGAGGATCATGCCGCCCAGCAGCGGCGGTGTTTTTTCGAGAATAAATCGGGGCAATGCGGTGGCGGGCGTGATGTCCGGGTAGTGGAGCCGCATATACATGCCGATCACTATGCCGGCGACGCCTATGAGGGGCACCAAAAATGCGCACACATACGCGCCCCGCAGGGCGGTCCGGAGCGATTGGGCGGCAAGCACGGCCTGAATGTATGCCTGAGTCGTCAGGACGCCGAAGATGAGCGAAAGCCCCGCACCGACATCCACCCACGCGCCTCTCGCGACAAGGCTGAAATATCGACCGGGATCGAGGCTGGTGCAAAACGACCCCATTCCGCCCTGGAGATGGAGCGCCAGCGCTCCGCAGCCGCCGACACCGACACAGATGAGGACCGTCTTGGCGATGCCGACCATGCCCGCACCCCACACTCCGCCAAACACCACATACGCCAGCATGAGCACGACGGTGACAACGCCAGCAAAAATCGGGTTGGCGTCGCAGGCGGCGGTAATGAGGGCGACGCCGGAAAGCACCTGACTCGCAATCGTCAGGAAATTTCCGAGGGCGGTAAGGAGGGCGGAAGCTGTGCTCGCCTTTCTGCCGTATTCGCGGGCGAAAAAATGCGGCAACGTCGTCGTGCCGCTGGTATAAAGCGGCTTGAGAAAAAACAGACCAAGGGTCAGGCATCCCAAACCCGCACCCAGGGTGAACCACCAGGCCGAAAATCCGTAACTGAATGCCAATTGAGATGTGCCGATGGTCGAAGCGCCGCCCACCAACGAGCCGATAATGCTGCCGGCGACAAGACCGGCGCCGGCCTTCCGCTCTCCGCCGGAGAAGGAAATGGCGGAATGCACCCTCTTTCCCGACCAGACACCGAGAAACGTGATCAGGAGCAATATGGCGGCGGCACCATAATAATGGGTCGCCGTCATACCCGTGCCGCTTGCTTTGGCGCGGCGCTTTCGTGACCCTTGCGCGCGATAGCCCTTTTTGCGGCGGCGGCGATATCGTCCGCTGTCAGGCCGAAGCGCTTCATGAGAAAGTCCATGGGACCGACTTCACCGAAGCGATCGCGCACGCCAACCATTTCCAAAGGAGCGTAGACGCCGGTCGCCAAAACCTCGGCCACAGCGGATCCAAGACCGCCAAGCCGGCTATGGTTTTCGGCTGTGACAAGAGCGCCTGTTTCGCGGGCCGCCTGAATGACAGCTTCGGCATCCAAAGGCTTAATTGTGAACATATCGAGAACCCGCGCCGCGATTCCTTCCTCCGTCAGCCGCGCCGCCGCGCGCAGTGCCTCGGCGACCATGACTCCCTCGGCAATGATGGTGACGGCGGATCCTTCCCTGAGTCGCACCGCCCTGCCGAGTTTAAAGCGGGTACCCGCTTCGTAGATGCGGAACGGGGTCTTGCGAAAGAGGCGTATATAGTACATTCCCGGATTGTTCGCGACTTCCTCCAGCAGCCAGGCAAGCATGGTATTGTCGGACGGATCGAGGATAGTCATCCCGGGAAAGGATCGGAAGATGCCGATATCCTCGAATGGCATATGCGTGCCGCCGTTGAAAGCGGCGGTGACGCCCGGATCCGTGCCGACGACGCGGATATTGGCCCGACTGTAACACCCGGAAACGAAAACCTGATCCGCGATGCGACGCGAGGCAAAAGCGGCGAAGGTGTGGGTAAAGGGAATTCTCCCCACGGCGGAAAGGCCGGCGGCAACGCCAATCATATTGGCTTCCTGGATGCCGCAATCGACCATTTGCCGTGGGTAATCGGTTTTCAGCGTCTTGAGGATTTCGGGGCCCAGTATGGCCCGCCCCAAGTCCGATTCCACGTCAACCACTTTGCTGTTGCGTTGAATCAGATCGATTAGCGTCGCACCGTAGGTGGCTGACATGGTCCTGCTGTCTGGTTCGAGAAACCGCGTATCCGTTGTCGGCATGGTAGGCCTTCCTTACAGGGTCACACCCAGCGCAGCCAGGGCTTCGATGGCCTGATCGCGACTGACGGTGATGTGGTGGTTGGGTTTTCCAACAGCAAAGCTACATCCGTGTCCCTTGACAGTATGGAGAACAATTGCCGACGGGCGGTCGGTACAGCCTCTGGTCTTCAGAATCGCCTCATGAATGACGGCGGGATCATGACCGTCCGCCTCGAGAACATTCCAGTGGAAGGCGTGCAGTTTTTCCACATAGCTCTCCATGGCGTTTACTTCCGCCACACGGCCGTCCAGTTGTTCCTTGTTGCTGTCGACAAAGAGAAGGAGATTGCCGAGACGCTGGTGGGCGGCGGTCAAACAGGCTTCCCAGATCTGGCCTTCCTGGCTTTCGCCGTCTCCGATAATGCAATGGACACGATTCGCCCTGCCTTCCTGGCGCAGACCCAAGGCGACACCGACGGCGAGGGACAAGCCTTGTCCCAGCGAGCCTGTCGTCATGTCGATTCCCGGGGTACGGAGTCTGTCGCAATGGCTGGGCAGGTTGGTGTCGGGCTGGTTGAGCGTTTCGAGCCAATCCATGGGGGAAAACCCCTTGAGCGCAAGCGCCGCGTAGAGGGCCGGACCGGCGTGACCTTTGGAGCAGATTAGCCAATCGCGTTCTTCCCATTGCGGCCGTTCAGGATCGATGTTCATGTCGAGGGTGTAGAGAACGGCCAGCAGTTCCACAATGGACATCGATCCCCCGACATGTCCGAAGCCGCGCTGCGCGAACTGGCGGATGGTGTGAATCCGTATCTGGCGTGCGAATTCGCGCAATTCCAGGAGTTGCCCATTCTTCAGCATCGATAGCTCCTTGAAGGCAAAAAAGGCGTGATGCCGTGAAGGAATGCAAACCACATGCCAATTCAGTTTATGCCGCGCGAACGCTGCTTTCATCCGAAGCGTTCCGTTTTCGTAGTGAGGGTGAGGCACTCGTATACATCTAAGGCATCCTGCACACTTTTCCACCCGCCGCATATCTGACGCTGCACGTTTTTATTTACCCGTGGTTATTCTCAAATATGCGACAGTCTCACTCTCGAATTTGAGACAAACGGCGGAACCCGATTGCGGTGTCGGCAGAAAACGGGCCGAAAAATGAGTCGCGGTCCTTACTTAAGCGGAAAAAGCCCGATTTTCCGGGCAATTCATTGCCAGGCAACGGCGTGGCAAGAAGATTGCATCAGAGTCCATCAGCAAAAAATCCACCTTCCGTTCTATCACGAGTCCCACTGCTTCCGTCTCTTCCACCCGACCGTTTCATGTCGCCATCGGAAAGGAACAGGACCATGCCCCTCGGGAAAGCCCCCAGTTCACGCGCTTTTGCCGCGCCGGGAAAATATATACAAGGACCGAATGAACTGCGCCGGCTGCCGGATTACGTTGCCCGCTTTGGCACAAAGGCTCTCATCCTTGTCGATCCGTTTTCCTTTTCCGAGTACAGCCTCGCCTTCGCCTCCCTGTTCGCCGAATCGTCCGTGGACGCGGCGTGCCGCCAGTTCTCCGGCCAGTGCTGCGACGAGGAAATCGAGCGCGTCTGCGCCGAAGCGCGTGAGGCTGGAGCGGATGTCGTGGTGGGGATGGGAGGCGGCAGGACGTTGGACACGATCAAATCGGTTGCGCTCGCCCTGGCTCTCCCCATGATTCTCTGTCCCTCCTCCATCGCCACCGATGCGCCGACAAGCGCCTCATCCATCGTCTACTATCCCGATCACACCTACCGTCAGGATCTCCACGCCAAAAACCCGGAGTGCGTGATTGTCGATACGGAAGTGGTCTTGCGCGCACCGGTGCGTCTGTTCGTGGCAGGAATGGGCGATGCGCTGGCGACCTGGGTGGAGGCGCGCGCCTGTCAGGAAAGCGACAATGTCAACAATGTCGGCAGCGGCTATCGCCGCACTCTGGCAGGGATGGCTATTGCGCGGTTAAGTTACGATCTCCTGCTGGAAAAGGGCCGCGACGCCCCGCTGGCGGTCAAAAACGGCATTCGCAGCGAAGTATTCGAAGACGTTGCCGAGATAAATACCCTCCTGAGCGGCGTCGGATTCGAAAACACCGGTTGCAGCGTCGCGCACGGTTTGCAGGCCAGCCTGTCCATTCTGCCGGACACAGGTTCGCTGCTGCACGGTGAACTGGTGGCTTTCGGCGTCCTCTGTCAGCTCGCCGTGGAAAATCGTTCCATGGACGAATACCGGCGGGTCTTTTCCTTTAACTGCGACGTCGGGCTCCCTGTCCGGCTGGCCGATATCGGCATTGCCGAGGACGTCGAATACAAGATACGGCGCTGCATCCGTTACGGAATGGAACAGAAGGCGATTCTGAAAATCGTTCCGTTCACCATGACCGAGGAACGATTGTACAACGCGGTCATGTTTGTCGACGCGTATGGCAAAAAATACAGGACTGAATGCCTCGTCTGAATAAATAAGGATCCGCCGTTCCCGCCGCGCGTTGGGGAATAGCGTTCCTGCGAGTCTGTTCGTGTGCGCCATTGTCTGGAGAACGCGCGAGGAGAAAGGCATGTTGAAAAAATGCGTAGTGTGTGTAATCGCTGTTTTGGCCGCCCTGACCGTGCGGGCCGCCGCCGGGGATGAAATCCGATTCATCATGACCAATCAGGCTCCGCCCGAAGATGTTCAACACCATTCCTTCGTGTATTTGAAGGACATTTTGGAAGAAAGGAGCGGCGGCAGGATCAAGGTCACGTACTTCAACAACAGCACCATGGGTTCAAGCAATCAGGAACAAACGGAAATGGCGATGAGCGGCGCGGTCCATTTCACCACCTGCCCGGGGTTTACCTTCATCTCGCTCGACGCCTCGCTCAAAGGATTCAACATCAGCGATTTCCCCTTCCTTTTCCGCACCAACGAGGAGACACTCCAATTCTTCGACAGCGAACTCATCGACAATCTCCGGCACATGGCGGAAGAACGGCTCGAGACCATCAAGATTTATCCCGCCTTTATCATGGGCTGGCATAATTTGTATTCCAGCAAGGGCCCCTTCCGGGTGCCGGCCGATATCAGGGGTCAGAAAATCCGCGTATCCGTCAACGACCTCTACGTCCGCGTCATGGAGGCGTGGGGCTGCTCGGCCACACCCATCAACTGGACCGAAGTGTATACTTCGCTGCAACAGAAGGTGTGCGACGGCCTCAGTACCCCCACTCTGCTTTTCTATTACCAGAAGTTCTTCGAGGTGCAGAAGTACATGTGCTTTATCAACTACGTCCCGTTCTCGCACTACCCGGTCCTGAACAAGCGCTGGTACGACAGGCTGCCGGACGATCTGAAGGAAATCTTCGACGGCTGCATGGCCGACTACATGGTGAAGACCAGGGAACTCCACCTCCATGCCGAGAAGGAAGCGTTCGACAAAATCCGCGATGCAGGCGTGGAAATCTCCATCCCGACTGAAGAGGAACTGGCTCTCTGGCGCGATGTCGTCGTCCCGCTCTGGGAGAGTAAAGCCGACTACTGCGGCCCGGAGATCATGAAAGCAACGCGGGAGATGCTCAACCGCTAAGTCCGTGTCGCGTATTACCGCGGCGGGCGGACGGACCCGAATAAGCCTCGTCCGCCCGCGAAAGGAGGGTATGGTGAATATTGCGCGTCTCCTTTACAACAATATGGAACGGCTCATTTCCGTAGTCTGCCTGGCGCTCATGGTAATTGGGCTGACCTACAATACCGTCTGCCGCTACCTGTTCCAAAGCTCTCTGCCATGGATGGAAGAGGTCTGCGCTTACATGATGATTTGGCTGGTGTACACTTCGGTCAGCTACGCGGTCAGGCAGAATGCGCACATCTGCATCGATTCGGTCCTTGGTCTGTATCCAAAGAAGATTTTGCCCTATGTCCTTATTTTGGGTTCGCTCGTCTGGACTCTGTTCAGTATCGCCATTGTCGTGATTGGCGCCATGTACACGTACAGCCTCTACACCAAGGGCGGACGCGCCATTACCCTTCCCCTGCCCATATGGGTGATTTACGCCATTATCCCGTTGGGTCACGCCTTTGTCGCCGCCCGGTTGATAGAAAAAATAGTGGCGCAGGTCAAAGCATTGAACAGCCGAGGCGAAATAGAAGTGCCGACAGGGAACGCGCTCGAGACGGTCGAAATATTGAACCCGGCGGCGGAATCCGAGGAGATCGCCAGGCTTGAAGGCAAGCAAGAAAGAGGAGAGCCATAATGTCGCCCACGCCCATGCTTTTCCTGCTCTTTGCCGTATGCCTCCTTATCCATATTCCAATAGGCTATTCCCTCGCCATCAGCTCGCTGGTCGTGGTCCTCGTCCATGATATCTTTCCGCCATCCTTCATCATCCAGACCTTTTTTCCTCCGGCAACTCGTTTCCCCTGCTCGCCGTCCCCTTTTTCATCCTTGCCGGCGACCTTATGCTGCAAGGAGGCATCTCGAGCCGGCTGGTGGAATTGGGACGGGCGATCTTTGGACACATGACCGGCTCGTTGGCGATAATCACCGTGTTCTGTTGCGCCATTTTTGCCGCCCTCTCCGGTTCCGGCCCAGCCACTGTCGCGGCTATCGGCGGCATCATGATTCCCGCCATGGTCGACGAAAAATACGAACCCGGATTTGCCGCAACCATAGCGGCCACCTCCGGCTGCCTGGGCCCCATCATTCCTCCCAGTATCGTCTTTGCCGTGTACGGGGTTTCATGCAGCGTTTCCATCAGCGACCTGTTTATGGCCGGCTTTATTCCGGGCCTCCTGCTTGCCTTTTCCCTGGCCGTCTTTTCGTACATAATCGCGAAGCGGTACAATTTCGGCGTCAAACGCCAACGTCAAACCGTGCGGCAATCACTCACCGCGACCAAGAACGCCATATGGGCCTTGATCGCTCCCATGATAATTCTTGGCGGCATTTACGGCGGGATCTGCACGCCTACCGAAGCCGCGGTTATCGCCTGCTCCTATGCCTTCATCGTGGGACTGTTTATCTACCGAGAAATCCGCATGGGTCAGTTGTTCGAGATTTTCTCCCGTTCCGCCCTGACGGCGGGAACCTGCCTCATCCTTCTGGGCGGCGCCAACGCCTTCGGCAGGATATTGACCCTGGAACAGATGCCTGTCCATCTCTATAACTTCCTGACCAGCGTCACGGAAAGCAGAATTGTCGTCTTTCTCCTCGTGAACCTGTTGCTGTTCACTGTCGGCATGTTTATGGAGACCTTAGCGGCCGTCGTCATCCTTGCCCCGCTGCTGTTGACTATTGTCAAAGAGTTCGGCATGTCGCCCCTTCATTTCGGCGTTATCCTCACCATGAACCTGACAGTCGGCATGTGCACGCCGCCTGTTGGCGTCAACCTGTTCATCGCCTCTGGAAAGGCGAAATGCACCCTGGAAAGCATGTTCAAATGGCTGGTGCCGGCGACGGCTATCATGATGGTGGTGGTGCTTTTCTTTACCTTCTGCGAACCAGCCATCACCTTTTTCCCGCAATTGCTGCGGTAGGGACAGGAGGATTTTCCGTGAAACGACGAGTGGCTGTCCAGACAGCGCCGCGCACCATCGAGATAGTTGAGGAAGAACTGCCGCCATTGGGCGAAAACGACGTGCTGGTGGAAGTGGCGGCAATCGGTCTGTGCCATTCGGACATGCCGCAATATCTGGGCGAGCGGGCCATGGGAACAGACGCCAAGGGCCGGCGGGCCATGGTGGATAAGCCGTCCTGGCCCCGTTACCTTGGTCACGAACCGGTCGGCACAATTCTGGAGGTGGGGAAAAATGTCTCCCGCTTCCGCCCTGGGGACTTCGTGGGCGGCGCTTGGTGCGGTTTCGCCTCGCACGGAATTGCGGATGAGCGGCGCTGCATACCGGTACCGGCCGACATCACGCCGCTCGTTCATTGCCTTCCCGAACCCCTCGCCTGCATCGCCAATATCGTGCAGATAGCCAACCCCGCTCTTGGCGATTACGTCGCGGTCATCGGCTGCGGATGTATGGGCCTTATGACGATAGCGGGTTTTGGCTGGAGCGGCGCTGCGGAAATCATAGCCATCGACCTGTTGGACAGCCGGCTTGAACTGGCACGGCAATACGGCGCAACCGTGACCATCAATCCTGGCAGAGAGGACGTAGACGAGGTGGTCTACGAAGTGACCAAACAACGCGGCGTCGACGTAGTTGTGGAGATCAGCGGCAGCTTGAAGGGTCTGCGTACAGCGGCGATGATAGTGCGGTATGCAGACATGTTCGACAGTAGCGGCAGGGGGAAGATCCTGATGCCGTCCCTGTACGGCAGGGAAGAGAAATGGGATCCCTTCACCGGCTATGCCCTCATGTTCCGGGCTCCTGTCCTCCACTCCGCCCATCCATGGTACTGCGTCGAGTACATGCATACCGCCCGTGCCGGCGTGGAGGCCTACCGCAAAGGGCTTCTGCCGCTACAGAGAATGATCACGCACGAATTCGTCCTGGAAGACGTCGCCAAGGGGTTCGAGTTGATGGAATCGCGAGACGAATCCTACCTGAAAGGAATCGTGATACCATGATGTTCTCGAATGGATTTCGGCGACAAAGAATTCAATTACGGATAGGCCGCCGGTGACCGCCGGCGGTTTTCCGTCAAGGTTCGGCCGTCTTTCCGGCATCGCTTTTCCGCTTCCCGGCCAACCGGTATTTTTGCATGCGGCGGTAAATGGTTGCCTTGCTGATGCCCAAATTCCGGGCCGCCAGGACCGCATCGCCCCCGCTTTCCAGCAGCGCCTCCACGATACACCGCCGTTCGGCCTCCTCGAGATGGGTTCGGGACGATCTCATGGCGACGACGCTGGTTTGCCCATGCTCGTCGCTACCGGGTGAACGGCCCGGAAAATCGTCGGGCAACAAATCAATCGAAAGATCATCGCCGCGGCAGCAGTAGTACGACCGCACAATGATATGCTGCAACTCGCGAACGTTCCCTGGCCACGAATATCGCTCCAGGCAGCCGATGAAATCTTTGCCCGCCGTTTTTGCCTTGATATTGGCACTGCGGTTAAGATTATCGACGAATTTTTCCGCCAACACCGCGATGTCGCCAAGCCGCTCGCGCAAGGGTGGTATGTAAAAGCGGAATACGTTGAGGCGATAATAGAGATCTTCGCGGAAGTTGCGGTTTCTCACTTCCGCCAGAAGGTCGCGATTGGTGGCGGCAACCACCCGAATGTTCAGTTCTTTCTCGTTTTTGCCGCCAATGCGCGAGATGCGGTGGGTGTCGAGGACGCGAAGCAGTTTGGATTGAATTTCCAACGGCAACTCGCCGATTTCATCCAGAAAAATCGTCCCGCCGTCCGCCAGCTCGAACTTGCCCGGATTTCCGTCCCGCAACCCGCCGGTGAAGGCTCCCTTTTCATACCCGAACAATTCGCTCTCCACCAGGTCGCGGGGAAGGGAAGCGCAATTGACGGCAATAAAAGGATTGCCGCGCCGATTACTGTGCGAATGAATGGCGTGGGCGAACAGTTCCTTCCCTGTGCCGCTTTCGCCTTCGATTAGGATGCCGCCATCGGTTACGGCGACGTGCTTCATCATTTCGATGAGGGAAAGGAGGTTTTTGTCAGTGGTGACGATGTCGGCGAAGGTGTAGCGGGCGCTGTTGCCGGAAAGAATGTTGGTTATCCTCGCCAGGGCTTTGGACTCCCGCAGCAGCATGACGGCGCCGACGAATCGATCGCCGTCGTGCATAGGGGTGATGGTGACGTTGCAGGATACCGTCTTTCGCCCGAGACGGCATTCCTGCTCGAGATAGTGGATGGCGTCGCGGCTCCTCCGCAACTGTTCCTGCAAACCGCCGACATCGATGATGGAGTCAATAGGGACGCCCAGGAGATCCCGATCGCGGATGAAAAACAGCTTTCTCAGGCAGGTATTGGAGCGAAGCGCGCGGAGTTCCTGGTCGAAAATGAGGAGAGATTCGGAAATCATCTCCATCGTTGTATCGACCGTTTCATACGACAACCGCATGGCCAGCTGCGACTCGATGCACTGGGCTCCAAAAAGGACAAGCCCGAGAAAATGCGAATTGCTCATATCCACCGGGCCGCTCATGTTGAGACATCCCAGCACCCGTCCCCTGCTGTCGTGGATGGGCGCGGCGACGCATATGCGATCCTGCTGCACCTGGCTGTAATGTTCCGGACCGACCACGCAGGCCGGCGCATCCGTGACCAGGGCCAGGCCGACGCCGTTGGTGCCCACCGTTTCCTCCGTCCACTTGACGCCGGATCGTTTGACGCAGTGTTCCCAGTCGATGTAGGAGCCGTCCCGGGAGACGAAGTCCAGCAAGTAGCCTTCTCCGTCATGCAGGGTGAGGATATAGACCGAGTCCTTGACCGCCGCGAACAACTTTTCCATGAGGGAATGAGCGACCTCGATCAGGTCGCGGTTGATGGTGCACCGTCGCCGCTGTTCGGTTGGATCGTAGGGCACGATGCAGGGCCGGTGCGGATCCACGCCGTAGGCGCGGCTGCGTTGCCACGAGGCGACGATGTCCGGATTCGCCGTTTTCGGCGGCGTTATGGGTTCCACAATCCGCTCCCTCGCTGTCTACCAGGCGCAAAATCCGCCATCGACCAGGATATCCGACCCGGTGATGTAACTCGCATTCTCGCTCAAGAGAAACGCCACCACCGCGCCGATCTCGTTCATGGTGCCGAAGCGCCCCATGGGGATGTTTTGCGCACACTCGTCGAGCCGTTCCTGCGGTATGCGGTCGTGCAGGCCGGAATACATATACCCCGGGCTGACGCTGTTGACGCGGATATTATGGCGACAATAATCCATGGCCATCGCCTTGGTGAGGTGGAGAACCGCGGCCTTGGTCGAGGTATAGCCGACAAGGTGGCGGTCGGGATGGCGATTGACGATGTGGGCCGACATGGACGCCGTATTGACGATAGCGCCGCCGCGGCCATTGGCGTGCATGTGATTTGCCGCGGCGCGGTCGACCAGAAACATCGACGTATAATTGATGTCCACGATGCGCCGCCAGTCGGCAACCGGCATATCGCCGCTGTCGCCGGGAACGAGGATGCCGGCGTTGCTGTGCACCGCATCCACCCACCCGAAATGCGCCGTTACCGTTTCCATCATGGCGTCAACCTGCTCCTCGTCTCCCACGTCGCAGGCCACGGCCATGGTTTGCACGTGGAATTTTTCGCCGAGGTACGCGGCGTACCGCACCGCAACGTCGTGCCGCAGATCCACAAGCGCGACATCCGCGCCCATTTCCGCCAGCGCGACGCACACGGCATAGCCAATGCCGCCCGCCGCACCGGTGACAACGGCTTTTCTCCCTTCAAGGGAAAATCCCATCTTTACCGAACGCAGGTTTTCCAGGGGGATGGCTGTTCCCATGACGAATCCTCTCCTTTTTCGGGTGAAGTATCGGTACATCATCACGATTTGAACAGACGGATATCGATGGCGTGTTTCTTGATTTTCCGGTAGATGGTCGCCTTACTCATACCCAGGGATTGACCGGCGCGCACCACGTCGCCGGCGCGACTTTTGACTGCAGCCAGTATCATGGCCTTTTCCATTTCCTGGAGGGAGGGAGGTTCGGGGTGGCGCAGGCTGGTATCGGACGCGACCGCATCACAATCGGATGACACGTCCTCGCGCGAGTCTTCGCTGCAGGAGAAATTTTCCGGCAGGTCGCCGGGCGTCAGTTCTTCCCGGTCGGCGCTGGCGTAAAAGGCCCGGACCACCGTGTTCTGCAGTTCGCGGACGTTTCCCGGCCAACTCGCCCGTTGCAGACACTGCAAAAAGGCGGCGGAGAATCGTTTATGCCTGGCCGACCCCTGGTTGCCGGCGGCGTGGCGGTTGAGATTCTCCAGGAAGGATTCGGCCAACAGCGACACGTCGGCAACGCGTTCCCGCAGCGGCGGGATCGTAAACTTGAGGACGTTGATTCGATAGTAGAGATCGCGTCTGAAATGCGACTCTGCCACTTCCTTTTGCAGATCGCGGTTGGTTGCGGCAATGACCCTGACATCCAGGGTCTTTTCGGTTTTCCCCCCGATGCGGGATACGCGGTGAGTGTCGAGGACGCGCAGCAGCTTGGCTTGAATCTCCTGGGGAAGTTCGCCCACTTCATCGAGAAAGATGGTACCGCCGTCGGCCAGCTCGAATTTTCCCGGGTTGCCCTGCCCCAACGCGCCGGTAAACGCGCCCTTTTCATACCCGAAGAGCTCGCTTTCCACCAGGCCGCGCGGCAGGGAGGCGCAGTTGATGGTAACAAAGGGGCCGTTACGCCGCTCGCTGTGCGTGTGAATGGAATGGGCGAACAGTTCCTTGCCGGTGCCGCTCTCGCCTTCGAGCAAGACAGTGCAATCAGTCGGGGCGATCTCCTTCATGGTCCCGATGATGCCCAACATTTTGCTGTCGCGGGTGACGATGTCGGAAAAATTATACCGAGCGCTGTTTCCGGCCACGATGTTGGCCATCCTGTTGATGATCCGGGATTCCCGCAGCAGGAGGATAACGCCGGTGACTTTGCGTCGGGAAAGAATGGGGGTGACGGAAACGTTGAACGACATGGTCCTTCCGTCAATGCGAAACGTTGACTCCAAGTAGGAGAAGGGCTTTTTGCCGATAAAGACCTTTTCCTTGAAGTCGCTAGGGCGGAAGAACTCCTCGATACGCCGCTCCTTGAGCGCTTCGCGCTGGATGCCAAAGAGAGTTGAAGCGTACCGGCTGGCCGTGACGATCCGCAACTGCTCGTCCAGAATGATCAGGCATTCCGAGATCGCCTCGAGAGTATTGCTGATCACGCCCTGGGAGTGGCTGAGCGCAAGCTGGCTCTCGATGGCGAATGCGCCCGCCTCGATCAACCCGAGGATGCGGGTGTCGGACATGGCATAAGAACCGCTCATATTGAGAACGCCCAGTATGGTGCCCGCGCGGTCGTGGATGGGCGCGGCCGAACAGGTCACGGCATGCTGGTCCGCACAGTAATGTTCAGCCCCCACCACCTGAACGGGCAGGTTTGTCGCCAGGACGATACCAACGCCGTTCGTCCCCACCGACGCCTCGTCCCACTTTGCGCCCAACACATATTTCGAGTTGGGACGGCGTTTGTGATCGGGATGCCTGACGACATACTCGAGCAGATATCCTTCCCGGTCGTGCAGGGAAAGGAGGTGGTCGCCATCCCGAGCCAGCAGGTTGATTTTCTGCAGGGTCGACGAGGAAAAATCCAGAAATTCGCGGTTGTCGTCCAGCCGTTCCTGCAGTTCCCGGGGCGAGAGAATCTGCGGCGAGGCATTGTGGCAATCGACACCATAGCCGCGACTGCGCAGCCAGGATTCGGCAATGAGGGGCCGTACGTCCGGGGATATCGTGCCCGAAGTCATGAATTCGGTCCAAAGGGCGGTAAGCTGAATCTGAAAGTTTTCACATGCGGATTGATCGCGCACTGTCGCCTCGCTTCCCATTGGGCCCGCCTGGAGATTGGATAGTGCTGGATGAGGAAATACTATGGTGTAGTATCAATCCGCTGCGCCCAATCCCTCGCGCACGCACGCTACGCGTTAAGCGACCATCTGGTTATAGTACCGATAATAAGTACCGCCGGAACCCATCCGTATCCGCAGGCGGCTGCATCAACGGACAACCCGATTCTCTGCCTGCAGAGATGACGATCTCGTCGATGACGGCTTCGTCAATTTCGTAATCGCGCAGCCTGACGATGCCCAGGGAATTATTGAGTTGCGCCAGTTCGCCCGCCACCAGTGCGCCGACCTCCTCCGGCGTCGCGTCGTCGGGAAGAGCCACGCCCAGCGCTTCTCCCACTCGCGCAAGCCGTCTCGGCTTCGTGCTCGCCCGCGCCTTGACGACAAAGGGAAGAGCGAGGGCGTACGCTGCATGACGGTGCTCCCGCGCCGCCTCCCCATGTGCGGGGGTGAGCGAGGGAAGTATCGTGGATGGAGACGAATTTGCCGCCATGGCCGCCATGGCGCTCGCCGCCATAATTGTCTCAGTGATTTCGGCATTCGAAGACCGGACCATCCGCACGGTATCCGCCACCATTCGAATCGCTTCCAACGCGAATGCGTCCGCAATTGGGCCGCCGCCCACTCCCGTGTATCTGTCAATGCACTGCGCCATAACGCCCATTGCCTGCAGGACGGCGTCGTCGCGATTCGCTTCCTCCATGAGACACGGATCCAGGATAGCCACATCGACGCCGAATCGCGCATTCCAGAATCGACATTCTTGTTTGCCGGAATTGTCGAAGAGGAGAACGCCATTCGAGAGTGCCGAGCCCACGCACCACCTCTGCGGAATAATGAAAAGACGCAGGCTTCTTTTTGTAACCGCAAATTTCGGTGGGGCGGTATCGAAAAAACCGACCGATCCATCAAATCGATTCACAATGGCTTTGGCCAGGTCCATGGCGGCTGTACCACCGACGGCGACCACCGCCGCGATTTTTTTTCCGCCGCACCAGGGCGAGGCCTCTTTCAACCTGTGCATATGCCGTCGTCTGGAGTGTGTGGGAAAAGTCGTGCGGGCTCATGCCGCAGCTTTTGACGGCTGCGGCTATTTCAGTCAAAGGTTGTTCGCATCGAGGATCGGCATCGTGGAGAAGCATGATATGACGGCCGCAACGCCATTCCTGGAGAAGCGCGCCTGTCTTCAGCCTGGCGTCCCGGCCGAAAACTATATAGCCGGGTGGGAAGAACGAAAACTGTAGCGGCATAACCATTCCTTCTCTGTTCTTTTTGTTTTGGATGAGAACGGCATGCCATTACGTGATTACAAGACGCTTGCCATACGCGCAATACGGCGGTGCACTGCCCAAACATGTATATTTTGCCATATTTTGTCCGAGGTTTTGAGGAGTTCGCCGATTCAAACGCACCTATCGTCCGCGCCTGTTTTCTCAAATCGAGAATAAGTCTTACATATGAGTCTCGTTTTTGAGACGGTCATGGAGACACTTCGGAAAAAATCATTATCACTCCGGCGGTGAAGCATCGACCAGTGCGCACGCGTGCGGTTGTGCCGGGCAAGGGTGAATGACCCCGTGCTCCAAATCGAATCACGCTGTAGTAGACGTTTTTACCGGCGGGGGGACGGTTGTTGAAGAAAGACGCGTATCGGCAAATTTGATTGCGGTGTGCCATGAGGAAAAGACGTCAATACGAATCCGCTGCAGACATGACAGTGTCTGCAGCGGAGAAATACAGTGTTTTCGATGATCCCGATGAATTGTGGCGTTCAGTCAGTCGTCGTTTTCGCTCCCATCAGGCCCCGGCCAGGGCGGGCTGCGGCGCGACAAACCGATCCTCAACCGCCGACAGATGCCGGAAATCCACCTTCTCTGTCAGCGGATCCACAAGAAACAGTGCATATCGGCGGCAGCGTACCAGAAAGGACGGCGTCGGAACATGGAGCAACCGCAATGGCGACCCGTCCGTCACCCCGGGGCCGAACGCCCGCCGGAGGCGACGGTTTGTCTTGATCTTTGCCGCAATCTCCCTGCCTACCTGCGGCGCGTCCTTGCGGGGCTCCAGGACCAGGCCGGGATCGCACTCCCTCGTTTCGAGACGCATCGCACGGTCGAGGCGGCAGACGGCGACGTCGTCCCGCAGCGCGCTCCCCAGGAAAAGACAGAACTCCCTTTCCCGGGGCGGGCGAATGGTGACGGCATAGTAGGGAAGGCAGTAGACATCTCCGGTATAGATGGTGGCCTGCCCGTAGCGCAGACGCGCCAGAGGGGTGCGGAGGAAGTCCGCCAGAACCTGCAATGAGTCGCGCGCGCCGTGACGTTCGAGGCATTCCACCAGCATGGAGGTTTCTCCTGTGCGGCTAAATCACCGAGAGTATCACCCACTGGACGACGAAAAAGGCGATTAGGGCGTAGCCAAGTTTGTCCATCTTTCCAGGCACCACATAATAGCCCTCGTCGTCCTTTTCACGAATCTTCCCTGCGACCGCCAGTTGCATGACATTATGGATGGTCAGGTCGCTGCCGGTGGAGGTCTCGTAGGAGAACGAGCCGTCGGAGACGGAGGCGGCCTGCTCGCGGCCGGTCATGAGGCTTACCGCGTAACCCACGGCGAAAGCGACGACAAAGCCGACGAAGCACCACCACAGCGAACCGATACTCGTATACCGGAACATGTAGAGGTCGACGGCGAGGCCGGTGACGATTGCGGCCAGGCACCCCTTTTCGTTGGCGCGGCGGCAGAACACCGCCAGGACGAACGCGGCAAGAAAGCAGGGGTAGAAAAGCGGTCCGATGATGTTGATGATGTCAAGAACGCCGCCCAGCCCACCCAGGAACATGGCGAATACCGTGGTGAACACGCCCCAGAAGACGGTGGCGAGTTTGGAGACGGCCAGGCAGGTCCTCTCGCTCGCCTGCGGCTTCCACTTCAGGTAGAAATCGTTCACCGTGACGGTTGCCAGTGAGTTGAGAGCCGAGTCGACGCTCGACATGCCGGCGGCGAACACGCCCGCCGTTACCAGGCCGGCGACGCCGGCGGGCAGGATCTTGGTGATGAAATCGAGCATGACCTGGTCCGAGTTGGCGAACGACTGGCCGCCGAAGGCGGAGAACAGGCAGATGCCGGCGATGAGAAAGAGAAACGTCTGAATCGGCACCAGAAATCCGGCCAGACTAAGCGACAGTTTGGTCTCACGCAGCGACCGTGCGGTCAGTACCCGCTGCACCTGGCTTTGATCAGTGCCCAGGTAGGTGATGTACAGGAATCCGGACCCCAGGAGGCCGCCCCAGAAGGAAAACTGGTTGCCGAAGCCGAAGGAGTAATCGAGCGGGACAAAAAGATTCTGCTGCACCGCGTTCTGCCAGATGGTGGACACGCCGCCCGGCAGGGTGAAAACGGGGATAAATATGGCCAGCAGTATGCCCGCCCATATCACCACCATCTGCGCCACATCGGTCCAGATAACGGCGGCGATGCCGCCCATCACCGTGTAGGCGATGGAAAAGGCCCCCATGATGAGAATCGTCACCTTGGGATCGAGGCCGGTGACGGCAGCCAGAGCGAGAGCGGGCGCGAACAGCACCACCGCCGTCTGCAGGCCCCGCGACAGGAGAAAGATGAACGCCATCAGGCCCCGCGCTGCCGGCCCAAAGCGTTTTTCCAGGTATTCGTAGATACTGACCACCTTGGTATTGTAAAAGAAGGGAACGAAGGTGATCATGATGAACGCCATGACCAGCGGAAATTGAAAGGTGTAGGTACCGCCTGAGGCCGCTGGCATATCCCCAACCCGGGATGCCGATAAAGGACACGGCCGAGCATTGGGTCGCCATGACCGACAGGCCGATGGCCCACCAGGGGATCTTCCTGCCGCCAAGAAAGAAGGAGTCGGTGCTGTTGCCGTGTTTGCCGATACGGGAACCGAGATACAGCATCACGGCGAAATACACCGCCAGCACCAGCCAATTGAGCAGTCCGAAAGAATTTTCCATAATCATGCTCCCTTCCCGGCGTCGAAGATAACTGCCCGCTCCGCCTTGACAAATACCGGCACCTCCTCGAGCGGGGCGGCGCATTCCGCCGTGGCCGGGCCGCTGTACTCGATGCCGCTGAAAATATGACGCCACACCCCTTCGGGGAAATAGACCGTGCGTATTCGTACGCCGAGTTCCATGACAGGCGCAACCATGACGTCGGGGCCAAACATGTACTGATCCTCAATGTTGGCGGCGGCGGCATCCTCCGGATAGTCGAAGAACAGCGGACGCATGATGGGCGTGCCACGCTCGTGGGCGGCCCGCATCTGTTCGCGGAGGTATGGTTTTATTCGCTCGCGCAGGCGGATGAACGTGGTGCAAATGTCGTAGACCGCCTCGCCGTAGGACCAGATCTCGTTCGGCGCACCGCTGGTGTATTTCCAGCCGGTGGCGTCGCCCGCCGTGTAGGGTTTGCCGCCTGGCGTCACTTCGATGGGGTTGCGGAAGCCGTGCATGCGCAGGACCGGGCAGAACGTCCCCATCTGGAACCAGTGCACCAGGAGCTCCTTGAACTCGTCGCTCCGTACATCCCCTTCGACAAAGCCGCCGATGTCCGTGGTCCACCAGGGCATGCCGGAAATGCCCATGCCCAGGGCGGCGGCGAGCTGGTTGCGGAGCGAGTCGAAGCTGGAACTGACGTCGCCGGTCCAGAGGATAGCCCCGTACTTCTGCGACCCGGGCCAGCCGCAGCGGGCCAGGGTGATGACATTTTCCTTCCCCTCCGCCCGCATCCCCTCATAGACCATGCGGGTGTATTCGCGCGGGTAGAGCGGCCCGGCCTCCAGGGCCGAACCGATATGGTACCGGTAGTTGTCGAACTCGTACTTGGTCGTCTCCGGCTCGCCTTCGTCCAGCCAGAAGAGCCTGATGCCGTGGTCGTAGTAGTTCCGCTTCAGCTTGTCCCAGACAAAGGCGCGGGTGTCAGGATTCGTCATGTCGGCGTAGGTGTCCCGGTTTTTGATGCAGACGCGCGGGCCGGCCTCGGTGCGAATCAGCAAGCCCGCCTCCTGCATGAAGGCGAAGTTCTCGCTCCCCTCTTCCACCGTCGGCCACACCGACACCATAAGCTTGACGCCCATTTCCTCCAGTTCCCGGACCATCTCCCCCGGGTTGGGCCAGCATTCGGGGTCGAACTTCCAGTCGCCCTGGGCGGTCCAATGGAAGAAATCGATGACGATGACAGACAGGGGCACGCCCCGCCTGCGGTACTCGCGGGCGACCTCCAGCACCTCCTGCTGGGTACGGTAGCGGAGCTTGCTCTGCCACAGGCCCAGAGCGTAGTCGGGCATCATCGGCACCCGGCTGACCACCTTGGCGTAGGACTCCACCAGTTCGCGCGGCGTGTCGGCGGCCGTTATCCAGTAGTCCATCTGCCGGGTGGATTCCGCCTGCCACATGGTGACGTTGTTGACGAAGGCGGCGTGGCCGATAGCCGGGTTGTTCCAGAAAAAGCCATAACCCTTGGACGAGATGCAGAAAGGCACGCTGACCTGCGAATTGCGTTGCGCCAGCTCCAGCACGCAGCCCTTGAGATTCAGATCCGGCTGCTGGTACTGGCCCATGCCATAGAAGCGCTCGCCCGCCTGGGCCTCGAACCGCACCTGCAGCTTGAAGTAGTTGGTCCCTCGGTGCGGCACGAAGGTGCGGGGAATGATTTCCAGGGCGCTGTCCAACTCGCCCGGAGCATTCTTGCGAAAGCGGTTCTTGTCGTACTCCTGCACCAAAAGGTCGCCCCGACCATTGTAGAACTTGAGTTTGCCGGTACACAGCACCTCGCAGCGAATGTCGCCGTTGGCGATGGAGGCGGTGTCGCCGTCGATTTGGATGACCGGGGGCGGCCCCGCGTCCGCCGGTTCGAGGGCGGAAAAGTCGTCGTTCAGACCTGCCAGGTGCGTGGCGCGGACCCGCAGCGCATTCGGCCCATAGGGCTCGATGCACAGGATTTCCTTGTCCCAGCGGCGGTACAGCTTTCCGTCTTTTTCGTAGAGCATTTGGGGTGGGTTCCTTTGCGGATGTTTTCCGGAGTAATTATCGCCGTAATTGAACACGTGTTAAATTATGAGTACCCCACCCTACGCACTTAGTCAAATTGTTTTGGGAAAAATTTTGAGATTCGCGTTTTTTCGGGTAGATTTCTACAGGGCCTGTGCGACAGGCACTTGGAACGCAATGCCGAAAGATAAGGCCGAACGACAATGAGCGAAAACCTGAGCCGTCCCACGCTGGAAGACATCGCGCAGGAAATCAACATTTCCCGCACCACCATATACAAGGTCATCAACAACAAGGGCGCGGTGCGCGAGAAGACGCGCCGCCTTATTCAGGAAGCCCTGGAGAAGTACAACTACGTCTCCAACAAAAATGCCCGCAACCTGGCGATGAACCGTCGCCATGCCATGGCATTTGTCTCGTTTGCCTCTCCGAGCGCCGACTACTTCGCCGGTACGGTGCAGCGGGGCATCCGCCAGGCGCTGCAGGAGTACGGCGATCACGGCCTCGCCATCACCACCTCGGTCGCCCCGACCAACAAGCCGGAGCGGCAACTGGACGATATCCGCGAGGCCTATGACGCCGGTTTGCGCCACTTCGCCATCGCCTCCGCCAATCCCGCCGTCATGGCTGACAGCGTGCGCTGGCTGAAGGACCGCGACTGCCGCGTTGTCTTGATCAGCAAGGATGTGTCGGGCGTGACGCGCGACGCCTTTATCGGCATCGACGAATATCAGTGCGGTCGGTTGGCGGCCGAACTCATGGCAAAGATGCTGACGCCGGGCGCTGCGGTGCAAGCGTTGCGGGCGAGCGACTCGTCCGCCAGCACCAGGAAGCGCTTCAAGGGCTTTTGCGAAGAACTCCAACGGCACCCCGGCATAACGCTCCTGCTGCCGCCGCCGACAGTATCCAGCAAAGCGGGGATTGTCCGGGCTGTGCGTGGGCTGGTGGAGGAGCCGGCGGTCAAGGGCATTATGGACCTCACCTATCGGCTCGACTGCGTCGCCGGCGAAATCGCCGCCGCCGGGCGGGGCGACCTCAAGCTGATCGGCGTCGACCTGTCGCCCGGGGCGGTGCCGTTTCTCCGGGACGGCACCGTCGACGCGGTCATCTACCAGAACATCCAGCACCAGGCTTTCCTCGCCTGCAAGGTGCTGTTCGAGGAAATGTGCTACGGCAACCCTGTCGTGCCCCAGAAGCCGGTCAAGCTGGAGATCGTGATGAAACACAACCTGGAGTTCTTTATCGATACCGCCACGACCTGAAGAGATTCGACACGAAATCGAAAACGGACGGAGCCGTCAGGCTCCGTCCGCTCGTGTTTGGGCCTTTAGCGCCGCTTCTGCACTGCAAATGCAGCCCCTATCGTCTAATTCTCCCGAAAAACGTCAAGCCGGCGTCTCGGCGAAGAACCGGCCGAGGGGCGTGAAGTTGTGCCGGGGCAAATCCGGGACGCGGTCTCGCTATAATGTCAGCTCGGTACGAGTAAATAGCCTGCAGCGGCCTGTCATTCCCGCCTTGCCCCGGGACAACCGCCCGCTAATACCACGGCGGAGATTCAGCAGGGGTGACGCGAGAGAGTGCCGATATGGACATTTTTGCGATGGTTGGCTATAGTCTGACGCCTCTTCGTTAGAAGGACACGTTCAGCGCCGTGGCGATGGTGCGCCACAGCAGATTTTCACCATCGTCGGGCGTGAATTCGGCGGCAATGAAGGCGCGATACTTTGCCACCTCCAGATACATCAGTTCAAACGGGGTGTCGCTCCCGAACGCGACCCGCTGCGACCCCAACTCCCGAATTGCCCGGATAAGCGGTATGGTTCGAATGGCCCTGCCGATCAGGGTAATGTTCGGGCATTCCTTCGCCGCGGCGATGGCGGCGCGGGAAAAATCCTCGAACGACGCACCGCCCATATGCACCATGAGGAATGTCGCCTCTGGAAACCGTTTCGCAACCCTGGCGATGACGCTGGGGTGGGTATAGTCCCGCACGTCCGCGCCGCAATGGAAGGCGACCGGTTTGCCCAGACGCACCACCGCCTCCACCAAGGGCAGGGAAACGGTTTCGTCGTCGAGATAGAAGGTGTTTTGCGCGCCGTTCAGCTTCACGCCGTGGAATCCATATTCCTCGACGCACCGTTTGATGGTGTCGAATCCGTTTTGCAGGCCGAGATTCGGATCCACCCAGCCAAAGCCGAGCAGGCGTTCCGGAAACCGTTTGGTCGAATCGTAGAGATAGCGAAGCGAATCGTCAAGGCGTGAGCGTATGTAGGGCGGCTGAATCCAGGTCAACGCCCGATCCACCCCGGCCGCGTCCATCCTTTCAATGAGTTCCTCGACCACCAGGCTGTTGCCGCTTTCGCGGGTCGGGGAAATATGGGCATCTGCGTCGATTATCACGGAATTATGCTCCTCTCTTTGAAAAATGGTCGCCGTCGCCTATCCGGTACAACGTCGGCGCGTCCAAAAGGTAATGGTTACTCCGCCGTCCGGGCCGCTTCGATGAGGCTGCGGGCGGCGTCGCCGTAGCGGCCGATAAACACGTCGTAGACGGGTTCGACGGCTTTCATGAAGGCGGCGATGTCCGGGGTGGTCACGGTCGTGCCTGAGGCCTTGATCTTTTCGAGCAGATCGCCGTCCGCGTCGGCGCAGGATCGCATCTGCCAGTCGGCGGAGTTGGCGATGGCGGTGGAAAGTGCGGTCTGCAGGTCTTCCGGCATGCGCTCGTAAAGATCGTTCGAAAGGATGACATAGCCGCTGTTGTAGATATGGTTGGTGATGGCCAGGTACTTCTGCACTTCGTGGAACTTGTTGTTATAGATGTTTTGAATCGGGTTTTCCTGCCCATCGACCACGCCCTGCTGGAGGGCGCTGTACAATTCGGTTGACGCCATCGGCGTCACAATGGCGCCCAACTGCTTGAACGTCTCCATTTGCGCCGGATTTTCGGGCGTCCGCATCGCCAGGCCGGCGACGTCGGCGGGCTCGTTGATGGGCCGGACGTTGTTTGTCATCTGCCGAAAGCCGTTCTCGTAGAACGCGATCAGCCGGATGTTGTTCGCCTCGAGGCTACGGGAGAGTTCGGCCACGTGGGGGCTGCGGTGGAACGCCTTGATCTGGTCCCGGTTCTCGAACAGGTAGGGAAGTTCGAGTATCGCCAGGAGCGGCTCGTAGGACGCCAGGACGCCGGTGATGGTCATCTCCAAATTGCCGAGCGATACCGCCTCCTGCATTTCCTTTTCCGATCCCAACTGGTTGTCGGCGAAGATTTCCACCGCTATCCTGCCGCCGGACGTTTCCTCCAGTTCCTGTTTGAACCGTTCCATCGCCAGGGTGAACGAGTGCCCGCTCGGCTGGGCTATGCCGACCTTGAGGGTGAATTCCGCCGCGTTCGCCAGGCCGATGCCCGCCGCCAGGCATACCGCCGCAAGGGTGACCAGGGAAAAGCGCTTCATGGCAGATCCTCCAATGGGAAAAAAGGAACAGCGCCGTCGGCACGCGCGCCGGCAGCCGTCTTTACCGTGAAAAGTAATTCGGGATTGTCAAGGACACCGACGGCCAGTAGGTCACCAGGGCCAGGACGACGATGAGAGGCAGCACGAAGGTAAGCACCGGTTTCGCCAGTTTGCCGATAGACAGTCCCGTCATGTCGCTCACGACAAACAGGGCCGTACCCACCGGCGGCGTAACCACGCCAATCATCAGGTTCAGGACAAGGATGACGCCGAATTGAATGGGGTCGATCTGGAACCGTGAGGCCAGCGGCATGAGTATCGGCGTTAGAAGGATGAGCAGGGTTCCGTTTTCCATAAAACAGCCGAGCACGAGCAGGATGACGTTCAGAACGAGCAGGACGCCGACCTTGCTGTCGATGAGGGCGAGAATGAGCGCCTGGAGATCCTGCGCGACATTGCCGACGACCATTACCCACGAGAACGCGGCGCTGCACGAAATGATGAACGTGACGATGGCGGTGGACGCGATGGTGTCCAGAAGAATTGCCGGCAGGTCCCTGAGGCGGATGGTGCGATACACCACGACGCCAAGGAAGAGCACATACACGACAGCCACGGACGAAGCCTCCGTCGGGGTGAAGATGCCGCCCATGATGCCGCCAAGAATGAGGACGGGTGTGAAAAGAGACAGCAGCGCCCGCCTGAAGACGCGGAGTTTTTCGCCGAGGCTGGTGTGGTCGCGGACGATGGGATAGGGGATGAAAAAGCCCATGACGAAAACAAGCCCGATTAGCGACAGCCCCATCAGCATTCCCGGCAGGATGCCGGCGAGAAACAACTTGCCCGGCGAGACGTTGGCGAGGGCCGCATAGATGACGAAGTTGATCGACGGCGGAATGATGGGACCGACGGCGGAAGAGGCGAGGGTTATCGCCGCCGCGAATTCCTCCGCATAGCCCTGGTCCTTCATCGCCTTTATTTCGACCTGGCCAAGCCCGCCGACGTCGGCCACGGCCGAGCCGGACATGGTGGCGAAGACCATGCTTGCCAACACGTTCACATAGGCGAGCGCGCCGCGGATATGGCCGACCAGCGCCTTGCAGAGATCGAAAAGCCGGTCGGTGACGCCCGCGTCGTTCATCAGCCTTCCCGCCAGCATGAACAGGGGAATGGCGAGAAGGGTGTAGGAGTCGATGCCGGTGACCATGCGCTGGGCGACGACGATGGGGTTGAAGGTCGAGAAAAACACGATGCCGATGAGGGTGCCGCAGCCGAGCGCGAGCGCGACGTTCATGCCGAGAACCGCCAGGACGACAAACACGACGATGATGACGGTGGTGGTCATTCCTCTTCCTCCGCTCCGCGGCGAACCTCCGCCACCCCTTCGGCGATAAAATACAGACAGTGGAGAATCATCACCGCCAGCGCCACCGGCAGGGCGATGTACATGATGCCGTTGGAGAGATCAGTGCCGGAGATCCGGCTGGGCCAGACGCGCCGGGTGACGGAGACGGCGTAGGAAAAAATCCACACCATAACCCCGAGGCTGAGGATGTTGATGCCGATCTTCTCCACGCTCCCCAGGCCTTTCGGCAGCAGGGAGACGATGGCGGAAAAACGAATGTGCCGCATCCGCTTGTACGCGAGGGCGGCTCCGAGAAGGCAGGTCCAGACAAAGCCGAGGCGGGAATAGATGACCGCTTCCATGATGGGGGTTTTGAGGACGAACCGGGCCATGACGCCGGCGAAGGTGAGGAATATGTACGACCCCATGATGGGGACGGCGATGCACTTCGTCGCCACATCGGCGGCGTCGCTAATCCTTTGAGTCCATGTCACGAGACGCATGGGCGCTGCCTCCTTTCGCAAGGGAGGGTTTGGGGGACGGAGAGGGTTACGGAACACGGGAAAGCGTCAACGTGTAGCAAATATGCAAACGTGTACACATTATAATCTGAAAAAAGGCGGCCTGGCTACGCGCCCACGGAGGACCGTCGGATGACAAAGGTGCCTGTCAACTTGATCTCCTTGGGAGGGCTGTCGTCGCCCGCGATGCGTTTAAAGAGCAGGCTTGCGGCGATAAGAGCCGATTCGCGAACCGGCATGACGTTGGCAGACAGGGGCGGATCGACAATGCAGTCCATTTCGGAAAACGATTCAAAGGATGCGATAGCCACGTCGTCCGGGATGGAAAGGCCCCGTTCCTTGCAATAGCGTATGACTCCGGCCGCCTGCATATTGGTGGCGGTGTAGACAGCGTCCGGCGGGGCGTCGCGGACCATCAACTGCGCCATGGCGGCGTACCCGGATTCGGCGTCGGCCCCGCCGTACATGACGAGTTCCTCGAGCCGGGGGAGACGGTTGTTGTCCAGCGCAAGCAGGTATCCGTCAAGGCGGTTGCCGTGCTCGCTGCGGTCGATGTCTCGGCAGATGGCGGCGACGCGCCGGTACCCGAGCGACAGCAGGTGGTCAACCGCCTTGCGGCCGCCGTCCACGTTGTCGAAGCAGACGGAATCGGCCGGCACCTCGGGGAGGTTGCGGGTCAGGTAAACGAAGGGGATGCCGTTGGCGGCCAGGGTCTGGAAATGGGCGGTTCCCTTACCCGACGGGGCGATGATCACGCCGTCGACCTGCTTGTCCAGCAGCATATGGGTGTAGCGAATCTCCTTTTCCAGTTCGAAGCCGGTATTGCAGAGGTGGAGGTTGTAATTTCTCTCGAACGCCACCTCCTCGATGGCCTTGGAGTAGACCGCGGTAATGGGGTTCGATATGTCGGCCACCATAAGGGCGATGCTGGAGGAGGTCTTGGTGTTCAGGCTCTGGGCGACCCGGTTGGGCCGGTAGTTGAGGAGTTTGACCGCCTCTTCGATACTTTCGCGGGCACGCCGGCCGACATAGCCGGTGCCGTTGATATAGCGCGATACGGTGGCCCGCGACACGCCGGCCAACTTCGCCACCTCTTTGCTGGTGGCCATCATGGGCTATCTCCGGTGCTACGGCAGTGGTCATGTGGACTCGTTTACACAATTTCAGCCTATCGCATGATTCCCCCGTTGTCAAATGGGCAACTGTCTTTTTTCATTTCTGGTGAATCGGCACACGGCGACCTGCATGGTGAACAACTTTGTGTCGAGACCAATGCTGCCCCGCTTGACGGGGCTTCCATTTTACATCGCGGATTTATTACCTTTTGTGGCGGTAGAGCCGGCGTTTCCCGGGTATAATTCGTGCCGCTGTTGCCGAATCCCTCTATGACGATACGTCTGTTCCATTTAAAAGGAGCCTGTCCGTGGACATTTCACGCATCTTCACGATAAGCGAAAGCAATCACCGCATCCACAACCCGTTCACGGAAGACAAATACGCAACCCTCGGCGCGGCGTTGCGACTGGAGCCGGGCACCCGGGTGCTCGACCTCGGCAGCGGTTCGGGCGAAATGCTCTGCACCTGGGCGCGAGACCATGGCATCTCCGGCATCGGCATCGACATGAGCCCGCTGTTCACCGAACAGGCGCGTCGCCGCGCCGGCGAACTCGGCGTTGCGGATCGGGTCGAATTCATCCATGGCGACGCGGCCGGCTATATCGCCGAGGAAAAGGTTGGCGTGGCAGCCTGCATCGGCGCCACATGGATTGGAGGAGGCGTCGGCGGCAGCATCGACCTCCTGGCAAGGAGCCTGTGCGTCGGCGGCATCATTCTTATCGGCGAACCGTTCTGGCTGCGGCTGCCGCCGACGGAAGAAATCGCTAAGGGATGCGGCGCCCAATCGGTCTCCGACTTCCTGGTGCTGCCGGACCGTGTCGCGTCTTTCGGCGATCTCGGCTATGATGTGGTTGAGATGGTCCTGGCCGACCGGGACGGGTGGGACAGGTATGAGGCGGCCAAATGGCTTACCATGCGGCGATGGCTCGACGCGAATCCAGGCGATGAATTTGCGCGCGAAGTCCGTAGCCTGCTGCGGTCGGAGCCGGTGCGCCACGTCACCTATACCCGCGAATACCTCGGCTGGGGCGTCTTCGCGTTGCTGGCACGGTAGAGAAAGAGGAACGGCTACCCGTTGGCGAACGGCGGCTGCGGAAGCTGCAACCGCATCGCCACCCGATTCATTAAGCCGTGTTCCCGCTCATCCTGGAGGATGGTTTTGATCCAGTCGGGCTGGTCGTTCTCAGGCAGAGTCACAAAACCGCAGGACGCATAAAAGGGCGCATTCCATCGGATGTCGGCAAATGTCGTCAAATACAAGGCCGGGACAGCCTGGTCCACGACGCGGGCAACAACGCGTCGGACAAGCGCCCTGCCCACTCCCTTTCCGCCGTGCTCCGGATGGACGTCAATTTGCGCCAGCAGCGCCGTATCGTCGCGAAATTCCAGGAGCGCGTAGCCAACCGGCGTGCCTCTCCCCCGCCCCTGTAACGCAACCCAGAGGCGGGACTCCTCCATCGCCTGGCGCAGGAACGGCTGCGGTACGGCGTCGTGCAGCACATGCGCGGGAAGATACCCGGGCGGGAAAATCGTCGCCGCCGCCCTTTCGATGTCATGCAAAAGCGGAACATGGCCGGCACTGGCGAGACAGATGCGATACCCTTCCGGCTCCGGGGTCGTCTCCACGCGAACTCCTGACAGATACTGTTGAATAATTCGTCGGACTGCCGCTTTTCACTCGTATCTATCATGCACAGACTCTTGAGACGATGCAACCATATCGGAATTCGCTTCGCCTTACTGAAGAATGGACTGGGCAGCATTACAACGGAGGCCACACATGGACATTGTATTGGGTGCAACAGGCCGGGTCGGATCGGCGCTCGCCAGCGCATTGCTGACCAGGGGACGACGCGTCCGCGCGGTTGTCCGCAATGCCGCCAAGGCGCAACGGCTGCGGCAGATGGGCGCGTCAATCGCTCTGGCCGATTTTACCGATGCCGCAACACTCCATTCCGCCTTCGCCGGCGGGGATTCCGTCTTCGTGGTCACGGCCGAAGACCCGGCCAGCCACGACGCCATCGCGGAGGCGGAGGCGTTTCTGGGAGCGTGCCGGAACGCGATTCGCGCCGCCGGGGTGAGGCGGGTCATAGGCCTGTCATCGGACGGGGCGCAGCACGCGACCGGCACGGGTCACCTCATGGTATCGCACATGCTGGAGCACGCCTTTGACGATATGGGCGTGGAAACGGTTTTTATCCGCCCCTCCTATTATTACAGCAACTGGATGCTGTCGGTGCCGGTTGCGAAAGAACGTGGCGTTGTGCCGACGTTCTTTCCCGTTGATCTGGCTGTTCCCATGATCGCGCCGGAGGATGTGGCCCAATTCGCCGCGATGGTGTTTGCCGAAGAGGTCGGACCGCGCCGTGTCCATGAAATCACCGGACCTTGTTTCTACAGCGCATCGGACATTGCGGCCATGTTTGGTGAACTCTTGGGCCGCACGGTCACGGCCCAGCGCATACCGGAAGAATCCTGGCTGGATTCCCTGATGCAAGCGGGGTTCTCCCCAGCCAACGCACAATACATGGCAGAGATGACCGCGGCGGTTATTTCGGGTCTGACTGCCACCGAAGGCGATGCGCGCGTGATGCCGACTCTGTTTCGCGCCTACGCGCAGCCGCTTCTTGCGGGTACGTGAAACTTCGCCGTCAGTGCACGACGATGACCGCAGCCCCAGTGGGTGCGGTCATCGTTTAAAAGCTATGACGAAGTGTGTGGGTCTACACCAATTCAGGTACAGCCCGGGCGACGCCCGACTCGATTGCCGCGTTGGCGACGGCTTCCGCGACCGCGTTCCTGACTCGCCTGTCGTAGGCGGCGGGAATAATATAACCCGGTTCCAGTTCCGCGTCCGACACCAGGCCTGCGATGGCGGTGGCGGCGATTTTCATATGGTCGTTGATATCGCTCGCACGCGTGTCGAGAACGCCCCGGAAAATGCCAGGAAACGCCAGGACGTTGTTGATCTGGTTGGGGTAGTCGCTCCGCCCGGTTCCGATGACGGCCGCCCCGGCCTCCAGCGCCAGGTCGGGCATTATTTCCGGTACGGGGTTGGACATGGGGAACACGATGGCTTTCGGGGCCATGCTCGCGACCATTTCGCGGGTGAGCGTCCCGGGACCCGAGACGCCGATAAAGACATCGGCGCCCCTGATCACGTCGGCAAGTCCGCCCTTTTTGCGCCGCAGATTGGAGATGGCGGCCATTTCCCGTTTCTCCTTGTTGAGGTTGTCACGCCCGGCATAGATTGCCCTCTGCCTGTCGCACATGACAACATTCTTCAGACCGACCGCCATCAGCAGTTTGATGATCGCGACGCCGGCCGCTCCCGCGCCGCAGGTGACCACGCGGGCGTTTTCGAGCGTTTTGCCAACCAGCTTCAGGGCATTAAGCATGGCGGCGAGGGTGACTACGGCGGTGCCGTGCTGGTCGTCATGGAAAATCGGAATGTCGCACCGTTCCTTTAAACGCCGCTCTATTTCAAAACAGCGGGATGCCGCGATATCCTCAAGATTGATGCCGCCGAAGCTGCCGGCAAGCAGCGCGATCGTGTCGACGATTTCGTCCACGTCGGTGGAGCGGATGCACAGGGGAACTGCGTCGACGCCGCCGAACGCCTTGAACAGCACGCATTTTCCCTCCATGACCGGCATGCCCGCCTCAGGACCGATGTCGCCAAGCCCCAAAACGGCGGTTCCGTCGGTGATGACCGCCACCGTGTTGCCGCGACCGGTCAATTCATAACTCAACTCCGGGTCGCGTTGAATGGCGAGGCACGGTTCTGCCACGCCCGGCGTATAGGCGATGGACAGGGCCTTTTTATTCCACACATCCATTTTGGGCGTTGTTTCCAGCTTGCCTCTCCAGAGGCGGTGGGTTTTCAGCAATTCCTGGGCATATTCCATGAAAAACTCCTCGTGGTTGGACTGGATGGACAGTAGGCGTACGGGTTCACACCCAGAGTTGAATGATGATGCTGGAGAGAATCAGCATAAAAGCGCCGCCGATGCGGGACGACACCTGGGCAAAGGGCATCAGTTCCATCCGCTTGGCCGCCGACAGCACGGCGACGTCGCCGGTGCCGCCCATGTTGGCCATGCACAATCCGCCGGTGATGGACGCCTCGATGGCGAAGAATCCGACGATCCTGCCCATCAGGCCTGCGCCGATAATAGCGCCAAAAACGGTGACAGACACGAGCAGCAGATATTGGGGCGAGAAGGCGGCCGCGACTTCGTTCAGGTTGGTATAGGCGATGCCGATACCGACCAGAAGCACGCCGGTGAGGTTGTTCATCACGAACTGGAACCACTGGTAGCAGCATGTTTCGAACTTTTGCGGCAGCAGACCCGACGCCTTGACCACGGCCACCGACAAGATCATCCAGGCGTAGCCGTGCACCGCGGGGAAGATATAATTTAACACCGACCCAAGCGCAAAGAAGCTGGTGGCGACCAGGAGCCCCGCTCCCATCCGGGTCAGGTCCAGCGGCTCGCGCTTTTCCGCGTCCTTGCTTTCCTGGGCTGCCTGGTTGTCGGTCCCGGCCTGCTCCATCACCATCAACCGCCCGTTGCCGCTCAGCGAGGTGCAGCGCTCTCCCAAGCGGTTCAGAAGGCCGCCGCAGATGATTGCCAGGGCGTTGCCGAGCGCGACGGCCGGCACCATGACGGAAAGCATGGCGGCGGGATCGGTGGCAAGGCCTTCACCGAAAATCTTGGCCAGCGGCACCGCTCCGGCCCCCATGCCGCCGCCCATGATGGGAATGGCGACAAAGAAGACCGCCTTCTGCGCGCCATAGCCGGTCAACGCGCCGCATACCGCCACCGCCGCCAGCGAAACGGCCACGCCGCCAACGATAACCGGGAGGTACCGCAGCGCCGCCTTGATGAGCAGTTTTCGGTTCATGCCCATAATCGATCCGGTGATAAGGGACGCGATATAGAAATCAAGGAATCCGCCGCCCTTCATGAATTGCGTCATGGTGGTTATGGTGACTTCCGGCAGCAGCCCGAACGTCGACAGGGCGGCCGACCCGAAGATCGCCACAATCGCCCCGCCGCCGAGAAAGGTGCTGATAACGGGCGTCTTGTCGCCAATCAGGTTGAAGACCGCGCCGAGAATAATCATGATCGGAAATGCGCCGACCATGCCCTCGGGCAGCTTGCCCAGAAATATCGCGCTAAGCACCACTGCGGTGAAGATGGCGAAATACGGCCACGCCATGCCGTAGATTTGGAACGCCGGCGCTTTACGAGCCTCGGTGTGTTCAAGAATGGAAATGCTGGTCATGGGACTGCCTCCTCGATCCGGAAGAATTACGGGAAAGACCATGAGCAAAAGAAATTCGTGCCGCCAGTTTCTTTATACCCGGTCGCGAGGGCGGAGCCGGACATGGGTAAGTATAAAAACCTTATGAAAGTAAAAAAACCGGGCCGGGAATGAACCACGCGGTACAATAGGAGTATGGTGCCTGAAGGTTTTTCCGGTCCGGCATGCGCACCAATCACCGGCATCGCACGACAGACGGCCCGACAATACCTCTAGAAGAACGGTTCCAATGAAAACAACGCTGCTGACGAAAATACTCCTGCTGGACGTTGTCATGGTCGCGACGATGCTTATCCTCACCGTCGCCCTGTCGGCGCGCTACAGCGTCAAACAGGTCGAACTGAGCCAGGGACAAAACCTGCACAACATCGCCCATATTCTTGCGACGAGCGAACCGATCATCTCCGCCCTGAAAGCGGGAAAAAGCTCTCCCGAACTGGATGCGTTCCTCGACAACGTCATCGCCAGCCAGAACAACGTCGACGTCATCACCATCGCCGACATGCACTCCGTCAGGCTCTATCACCCCGACCGCTCCCGCGTCGGCGAAACCTTCATAGGGGGCGACGAAGGCCGCGCCCTCCGGGGCGAACATTATCTCTCGCAGGCCGTGGGCACCCTTGGCTTCCAGAGCCGGTATTTTTATCCGATATTCGATCACGACGGCGCCCAGCTCGGCTTTGCCCACGTCAGCATGCTGATGGCGAACCTCGATTCGCTTCGCGCCAACGTGCTCCGCGTCAACCTGCAGACCCTGGCCATCGTCCTTCTGGTCGGGGCGCTGGCTGCGGGTATCCTGACCATGAGCATCAAACGGTCGCTCCTGGGGTACGAACCAGACCAGCTTGCGCGCTTCTTTGTGCAACGGGGCGAGGTCATGGACTCGCTGGAGGAGGGTTTGCTGGCGGTCGACGAACACGGCGCCATCATTCTGGCGAACGGCGCGACGGAGAGGATTCTCGGCATAACGGAAGAAAATATGCGCGGCAAGGACGTGGACAGCGTCATTCCCGAAATCGGCCTCAAGAAAAGCCTCGGCGGCGCCAAGGATACCAATCTCGCCATCACCCTGGGCGACGAAAACATCCTCTTCAGCCGCATGCCCCTGAACCGCAAACATCGGCGAATCGGCGCAATGGCGATAATGCGCGACCACTCCGAAGTCACCAGGATGGCCGAACAGTTGACCGGCGTCAACCACCTGCTGGACGCGCTCCGGGCCAACACCCACGAGTTCATGAATCGCCTGCACGTCATTCTCGGCCTGCTTCAGGGCGGCAACGTGGACGAGGCCAAACGGTATATCATGGATATCAGCCATGTGCAACGCGCGACCATCACCACCATGACGAAAACAATAGGAAACCAGACCCTGGCCGCCCTGATCCTGGGCAAGATCAACCGGTGCAACGAACTGGGCATCCGCATGCATGTGCGGAGCGACAGCGCCATTCCCCGGCGCAGCCGGTTTCTCCCGACCACGGCGCTCGTCACCATCGTCGGCAATCTCGTCGAAAACTCAATCGATGCGATACAGGAAAAGGGCGCATCCGAAGGCGAGGCGGAAATCGCGCTACTCATCTTTGAAGACGATCGCGCGCTCCGCATCAGCCTCGACGACACCGGCATAGGCCTGTCGCCGGAAGAACTGGCAGGCATCGAGCGCCCCGGGTACACGACAAAGGGCGTCAACCGCGGCACGGGTCTGGGTTTGATTCGAGGCATTGTGGAAAACTACGGCGGCGGCATGACGGTGGATTCGGAAAAGGGCGTCGGCACCTCCATGACCCTGGCGTTCCGGCAGACGCGATCCGTCAACCGGAATGCGGAGAGCTTTCGCCAAGCGTGACGACGGTTGACTCAACCACCACCGACTGCGGAGAACGGCATGAAGGTTCTGATTGTTGAAGACGACCCCATGGTCGCACAGATTAACAGGCAGTATCTGGAACCGATTCGCGGCATCGAGGTTGTCGGCCTGGTCGAAAACGGGCGCGAGGCTCTGGCGTTTGTGAAAGAGAACAGTGTCGACCTGATAATTCTGGATGTCTATATGCCGCACGTCAACGGCCTGGAACTGCTGACCGAGATGCGGCGCTCCGGCCTGGAAATCGACGTCATCATGGTCACCGCCGCGAACGAGGCCCGTCATATCGACGAGTCGCTTCGGCTCGGGGTGGTCGATTATCTAGTCAAGCCGTTCACCGAAGTCCGCTTCAAGGAAGCCATCAAAAAGTGGGCTTTGAAGAAACAGATACTCCATACCACCGACGTGCTGAGCCAGGACCTTATCGACAGGATGGTCGGCATCGTCGCCGAGCCGCAGGAACCGGCGGTGCACAAAGGCATGCAACAGGCAACGCTGGCCACCATCATGGACGCGCTGCGGGAAAAACCCGGCGCCCATTTTACCTGCGACGAACTGGCGTCCCGCATCGGCCTGTCCAAGGTGACGATTCGCAGATACCTGAACCATCTGGTCGAGGAACGGCTGGCCGAAAGCACGATCGATTACGATACCGGCGGCCGCCCGAGCGTCAGATACGCGTTGAAGACCGGGCAATCGTGACAGGGCGTTGGAGGCCGTGGCGTGCGTCTCCGCGCCGCCGATATGGATTTCGCCGCCGATGATATCGTCCATGGTGCGGAATTCGTCCCGGGTTTTTTCCACCATGTCGAGGATGTCTTCGGCGCGCTTGCGAAGCAGCATCCCTTCTTCATAAAGAGCTGCTTGCCCAATTCCTCCTCCAGATCCTTCAACTGCCTGGACAGGGTCAAATCAAAAAGCCGTCAGCCTCCCCCAACGTCACCCCGGCGTGCGGACCTCCACCAGCGGGACAAACAGGCGGTTCGGCCGGGGTCCACGGGAATAGACGGGTAATGCACCGAACTCACGAAGCCATCGGCTGCGTTCACGTATTTTTTTAAAATGCTTTAGGCAAACTGTTCGCTCACCTTCCGCAGTTCTTCGCGAATCGCGATGTGCTGCGGGCAGACTTCTTCGCACGCGCCGCACTGGGTGCATTCGCCCGCCTTCTTTTTTCCGTGCTTTTCGACCAGCCAGCTTTCCTGGTTGGCCGCGAACTCCTTCGCCTTGTACAGGGTCAGGAGGTTCATCGCGGTGAAGGAGCCGGAAATGCCGATGTCGTTCGGGCAGACCTTGGCGCAATATTCGCAGGTCGTGCAGGGAATGATCGGGATGCGGCTGAGTGCTTCCTGCGCTTCGCGGATGGTCGCCTGTTCCGCCTCGGACAAGGGCGTGAAGTTTTTCATAAACGACAGGTTGTCCTGCATCTGGTCCAGATTGCTCATGCCCGACAGGACGGTGATGATCCCTTCGAGGCTTGCCGTGTAGCGGATGGCCCAGGAGGCGAGGGACGCCTGCGGATTCGTTTTCCGGAGGATGGCCGCGACCGGCTCCGGCGGGGTCGCCAGCGTGCCGCCCTTGACCGGCTCCATAACCACTATCGGCTTGTTGTGCTTGCGGGCGACGTCGTAACACGCCCCCGACTGGATGGACGGGCTGTGCCAGTCGGCGTAATTGATCTGCAGTTGCACGAATTCCAGTTCCGGATGGGCGCGGAGAATGGCGTCCAGCTCGTCCGCCGTACAGTGGAAGGAAGCGCCGACGTGCTTGATGCGCCCCTTCTTTTTCTGTTCCTGGACAAAGTCCCACATCTCGAACCGGTCGAAATAACCGGTGCGCGTTTCGCCGAGATTGTGGAGCAGATAAAAGTCGACAACGTCGGTGCCCAACTGCCCCAACGACTTTTCAAACTGCCCGATGGCGTCGTCGCGGGTCTGACAGTTTATCCAGGCCGCGAGCTTGGTCGCGAGTTGGAAACGCTCGCGCGGATACCGCTTCACCAACGCCTCGCGGACCGCGACCTCGCTGCCGGGATAGGCCCAGGCGGTGTCGATGTAGGTGAAACCGGCGTCCATAAACGCGTCGACCATCGCCTTGACCTGTTCAATGTCGATGACGTCGTCGTTTTTCGGAAGACGCATCATCCCGAATCCCAATTTGCCGATTTCGGCTCCCAAAAATGCCATGGTCTCTCCTTGCGATATTCCTGCTCCATGCCGGGCATGGTGCGATTATGCTGGGGGTCTCAAACCGTATTGTAAGGCATGCGCCCCGGATTTGCCTGATACGATTTCATGACGATTCGTTTATACTGTCGGTTGATGCGGTCGACCGGAAGAACTGGAGACTCGATGGAAACGACGGGAAACGGGTATTCGCGCGCCTGGCGGCTTTTCGGCGCCGTCCTTCTTTTCGCAGTCATTGCCGGGTGTGCCGGTCACGGCCGGTCCGGCCCTGCCGCCCCCCTTCAGCCCCGGGTCCTTATCGAACTGCCGCAGACGCGCCAGGCCACCGACTATACCTGCGGCGTTGCCGTCGTCCAGTCGCTTCTCGCCCATGGCGGCGTCCTCTTCCGCCAGGATATCCTGGAAAAGGAACTCGGCGCCACGCCAGAAGACGGCACCGGACCGGACGCGATTATGGAGTGCCTCCGCCGGCACGGCTTCCACGCGGCGATGGAACAGGAGATGACGCTGGAGCGCCTTCGCTGCCACCTTGACGCGGGCCGGCCGGTCGTCTGCCTACTCCAGGCCTGGAACGGCGACCCGGCATTCGATTATTCGGACAGCTGGGAAGACGGCCATTATGCCGTCGCCATCGGGTACGACGATTGCCGCGTGTATTTTATGGATCCGTCGACCCTGGCCAACTACGCCTATATCGACAATAAAACCCTTCTCACCCGCTGGCACGACGGCGACGGCACGGTCCAGATACGCCGGGCCGGTATTGTCGTCGCCATCCCCTCGCCCGTTTATCGGAGAAACGCCTACAAACCAATGCTCTAAAGTATTTTAAAAAAAATACGTGAACGCAGCCGATGGCTTCGTGAGTTCGTGCACTACCCGTCTATTCCCGTGGACCCCGGCCTCGGCTCCGGAATTCACCAGGGCGGTTCAGTACCGTCTACCCGTTTCATTTGTTCACGGAGTTTCTGAAAATGCTCTAGCCGGACCGTCCGCCGCGACCGGCCGGGTTAGTGCCCCGTTTCGGGCGGCGATTCGTTCGCGTCAACCGGCAACGAAAAAATGCGCGTCCCGCAGGGAATTCCCGAAATGGGGGGTTACTTGCGCGCGATTTCGTGTACAATAGCCGCAGGGCGGACGGGGAGTCGAACGTCCGTATTTTTTTATGAATCAGGTAGCTGCATGCCGAAACAACAGAGCAAGGCTCGCTCCCTCCTCGAATATGCCGGGCTCTGGGGGCTGCATGGACTTTTATCCCGCGCACCCAGGTCTATCCGCGCCGCCACAGTGAAGGCGGCCGCTTCGTTATGGCGTCGCCTCGATGACCGCCACAGCCGCATCGCCATGCACCAGATGATGGACCGATTGGGGCTGGGCCAGGCGGAGGCGGAAGAGCTGGTTGTCGAAAATTACCGCCATTACGCCAGCCTTGTCGCCGAAATTTCCAAACTCCGCGTCCTGCCGCTCGAAGAGGTCCTCGCCCGCACCGACGTCAACGGAGCGGACCGCATCATGAAGGACGCCCTTGCCCAGGGCCGCGGCCTGGTGTCTGTCACCGGCCACCTCGGCAATTGGGAGTGGGGCTGCGTTGTGATGGGGGTGCTGGGAACAGTGTCGGGCGTCATCGCCCGCCCCCTCGACAACCCGTACATCGACAACTTCGTCAACGAAATCCGCTCCCGGAGCGGCGTCGCCGTCTGGAGCAAGTTCAACAGCATGCGCCCCGCCCTGGCCGTGCTCCGCCGGGGCGAAGGCTTTGTGGCGGTCGTGGACCAGGACGGCGGCCGGCGCGGGTATATGGCTCCCTTTCTGGGCAAGCCGGGCAGCACCATGGCGGCCCCCGTGGATATGGCGATAGACGCGGGCGCGCCGATTTACGTCGGCGCGATGATGCGGGCGCAGGGCGACTGCCGCTTCATCATCGAGTCCGGCCGCGTCCACCGGCCGAACCGGGACGCCGACCCGGATACCGAGCGGCTCAGGCTCCTGACCGCGATTAACGACGATCTTTCCGCCATTATCCGCAACTATCCGGAGCAATGGATCTGGATTCACAAGCGCTGGAAAACCGCCGCCACCAAACACGACGCGCCCGGTTCATAAGGGAAACGCCCACGCCAGACAACACGAAGCGGCCCCCGAAAGGGCCGCTTCTCTCATGTTTGGCCCTTCACTAGATAATTGACCGAGTCCAGCATTTTTTGCTGG
>JAJQBO010000025.1 GCA_021203245.1 Planctomycetaceae bacterium | reverse complement strand
TCCCCCGGCCGCCCCCGTCAGCCCGTATGACCCGCTGCCAACCGCTCCCGGCGGCGCAACCGATATCTATGGCGGCGGCTCCGACATCTACCAGCGGCCGATCGGTTCCCTTAACTACAACAGCGAATCCACCGCCGGATCGCTGCCGCAGGCCATAATCACCGACAGCGGCGCCGGAGCAACGCCGCCGCAGTCCCAATCCACCACCGCTTCGGCCTTCCCGGCCCCGCCCGGCGCGGGCGCGTCCGACTCCGGGGCAATGGATTGGCAGCCCACACCCGGCGCGGCCGCCGCCTCCAGCCTTGGCGATTGGCAATCCTCGCCGGTGCAGTCGCCCGCAGCCCCGGGCTGGACCGACAGCACGTCCCTGGTCATCCCGCCGCCGCCCGGCGGCGCGGCAACCGATACCGCGTCAACGTCTACCCCGGCCTTCCCGGCCACCTCGTCCGCGACCGCACCACTGGCGCCGCCGGCCACATCATTGCCGCTTCCGACCCCGACAGCGCCGTCGGCACCTGCCGATATGGCTGCGACGCCGCCGTCCGGTTCGGATTGGGCCGTTGGCGGCATAACCCCGCCGCCCATGCCGCCCCCGACCGGCTCCGACGCCGGGTTCCCGGAGATGCCGGCCCTGGGCGATGCGGGCGACCTATCGCTGGACAGTCTCGGCGGCGGCCTGAGCCTCCCGGAAATGCCGCTCTCGGATGTCGCCGCGGCGACCCCGCCGGCATCCGCCGGCACGTCGAGCCTGCGGCCACCCGGTTCCTTTGCGCCGACGACGCCGGAACCGGCACCGACGACCGACGCGGCAGGCGCAGACAGCCAGTCCCTGCCATGGCCCTCGACGACCACCCAGATGCCGCCTGTGGCCGAACAGGGACCGCCCCCGTCTGTGCCGCAGTTCGAAACGCCGGCTTCGGGTGATATCTTCACTCCGCCGCCCTTGCAGACAGCCCCGTCCCGCCCCGCCAACCCACGGGCGCTGGCCGAGCATTATATCAAGGAATCCAAGGCGTTCCGGGATCAGAGCCGACCCGACCTCGCCATCGACGCCGCCACCAAGGCGGTCGAGGCAGACCCGTCTTTTGCGCCGGCGTATGTCGAGCTGTCCCAGGTCAACGCCCGCAAGGATCCGCCCGACTACGTCCGCGCCGCCAACCTGGCCAAGGAAGCCACCGGCCTCCAGAACGATTGGGAGACCTGGTGGAATTGCGCCGACGTGTTCTATATCTGGGCCCACGCGTCGAACCGCGAGATCCAGTCCATGCTGCGGAGCGGCCAGACCCCGCCCGTCAACCTGGTCGACGAACGCAACTCAACCCTCTCGAACGCGGGCATAGCGGTTAACAACGCCGCCAGCATCCTGCCGCAGGGCGACCGCGACGCGGCCAAAAAGGTGATGGTCACCCAGGGTATGATCGCTTATCTCCGCGCCCTCACCATCCCCGAGCCGGCCAACCCCGGCGTGACCGAGGGGCCGGCCCTTGACGAATACCGCCGCCAGCAGGCAACCTACAAGACAGCGGTCGCACCGCTCTTGCAGGAAGCGGTCCCGTACTTCCAAAACGCCATAAACCTCGGTGGTGCGCCGGAATATAATAAACTCTTCCAGATGGGCATTATCAACTTCCGTCTGGCCGGTCTTGAACGAGACACCGGCAACCCGACCGCGGCGGTGCAACATTACACCGAAGCGGCCCGGTACCTGGTCGAAGCCACCCAGGCGTCCAGCACGCCGAAGGAAGGGCCGCGCGAAGCCTATTACATGCTGGCCCTCAGCCACGACCAGCTTGCCAATCAGCCGGGCGGCGATTCTGCCCGCAACCGCGAACTGGCGCTCCGCTATTGGCGGCAGACGGCCGACTTCTACGAGCCAGGCACCCCGTACCGTCTCTATGCGGAGCAACGCATAGACGCCATCACAGGCGAAATGGGATACTAAACACAGACGACAAGACGACGCGGACGGAGGTCCGCGTCGTCTTCTGTCACACCAATTCTGTGGGGGGATGATCAGGGAAGCACCCGCATGCGTATTGCCCACATATCCGATCTCCACATCGCCCGTTCGCCAACCTGGGGGGAGTACAATCCCAAACGCCTGTTGGGCTATGTGAACTACCGGCTTTTCCGCTCCCGCCTGTATCAGGAACAGATCGCCCGCGACGCCCTGGAACGGCTGATGGTCACCCCGCCGGACCTGGTCATCCTGACCGGGGATATTACCCAGCACGGCTTGGACGTCGAGTTCGACGCCGCCCACCAGCTTCTTTCGCCCATTTGCGAAAGCGGCATCCCCATTATCGCCGTCGCCGGCAATCATGACATCTACGGCCATACCAACCAGTTGCGACTCAACCGGTTGCTGGAACACCTGGCGCAACCGGCGATGCCGGACCGGCGCGGCATTTACCGTTTTCCCGGGGTCGAGGTCCTGCCCCTGTCGCAAGGCATTCCCACGCCCATCTTTTTCTCCCATGGCTTGCAGCGGAGCAGCGATCTGCGCCGGGCACAGGAACTCTGGTGCGATCCGCCCAACGGGGTGATGCGGTTGGTCTGCGGCCATTATCCGGTCATCGATCCCCACGGCGGCAGGCTCTTGTATTTTCGCGGACTGCGGCAGGCCGACAAGCTGGTGCGCTTTTGCGCCGAACATGAAGTGGCTGGCTATTTCTGCGGCCACAACCATAAACGCTTTTGCGCCCCCATGCAGGGGCGGTGCGTCCAGTATGCGGCACCGGCCCTGTCGTCGGTCCGTAGCGCCGGTCGCGAATGGGTCAGCGTCTACGAATGCGGGCCGGAACTGGAAAACCCACGGGACGAAGGTCCTGTGTAGAACCCCGAAGCCAAGGCATGCAGACGAAAAAAGCGGGGCGCTCCGTCGGAACGCCCCGCGCTTCTCTACTGAGCAAATGGTACGGATCTATTCGGTCAGTTCCAGTTCGAGACTCGCGCTCATCCTGCCGAAGAAATCCAGTTCGTCCTCGTTGACAGCGACCGGCGTGGCAGTCTGGTCGCCCAGGGAGGGGACGGAGCGGAAATCCTTGTCGTCGTCCAAACCGTATTCGGGTTTGCGCATGGATTCCTGCAGAGACGGCTTGGACAAGGGGAAGCGCTCCTCATCCAGTTCAACGCCGAGGTTTACCGGGACGATTTCCTCCGACGGCGGCGGAAGAATCATCGGAACCGGCAGGGATAGGGCCGACGTTTCGATTAAGGACGCAGTCGGGGGCGACGGCACCACGGTTGCCGGTTCGGGCCGGGCTTCCGCCTCGGCGACGGCCTCGGCCGGGGCGTCAATGGCGGCAGGCAGAACATCCGCAGGAGTCGGCGCGGCAAGCTCGGGCGTCGGCGTCTCCGGAATCTCCGGTTCCGCAACCACAGCTGCGACCGGTTCGGGTTCGGATTCAGGCAGCGCCATTTCGACCGGCGTCTCCGGCGCGTCCTGCCCGGTCATTGCCATCGGCATATCCCGCTTTTCTGCCGTATCGGTCGTGTCTGGCTTTTTCTCGGCTTCCGGTTTCGCCGGCAAGGGATCTTCGGCCATCTCGAGGAAGCGGGCCGCTTCTTCAGGCGGGAGGACATAGTGATCGGGCGGCAGACTTTCCGGGACGACCGGGAGAAGCGCCGACTCCGGATCAGACTCTTTCTCCAGCGCTTCAGGCATCTCCGCCTCGGGGAAAACAGCCGCCGTCTCAGCCTCGACCTCGAAATCACGGCCGAATTGTTCGGGTGAAGCGGCTTCCTCGGGGAAGTCAATCATTCCACCGATTGCCGGGGAAACATCCTCGAGCGCCATGTCAAACGGGTCGTCGACCGGCACCAATTCGTCGTCAACCTCGACCGCCGGCACCGCAACCGACGCCGAACGCCGCGCCGTACCGCCCTGCCCCATCGACGACGACACCCACTGCCCTTCGACCGAGGCGGCAAGGTCGCCGCAGACGCGGGCGGTCAGGATACCGACGCTGTCTTCGGGACACCACGCCGCACTGCCGGATTCGGTGAGGTTTTCGGTCCACACCACCCGGCCGGTCGATGTCTCAATCATCTGCGCCGTGACCCCGACCGTCGGCCGGTCGCCTTCTTCGGGGGTGGCGATATACTCAACGACTTCGCCGCTAATGACATAGGGAGCGTTCAGGGCGCGGCCGGCTTCGTCGGGCGGCAGCATGCCGTCGATGGAGATGGCTCTGGCCGCGACCACCGTCGGGTCGACGACGGTAAAGTCGCCCTGCGCACCCAACTGGCCGGCCATCGCCGCGGCGACGGTATAGCCGACCTCTGGGGCGTTTTCGCACCGGAACGGGAGAATCGCTACCCTGGGCGACTCAGCCGCCCTGCCCATAGCCACCGATGTGGCGCTACCGCGTTTCACGTAGGTGACACGACATTGTTTTTTGCCGCAACCGGCCAGGACCGCCAGCATCACCAAGCAGCCGACAAGGGCCGTTCCCGCCATTTTCATCCTCGGTCTCCCATCCTTAAAGTTTTCACAAATTCCCCATGGATTTCGCATGGCATTACATTCCCCTGCGCCGTGCAGTCCTTTCAAAAATTCGAAAACAGTGATCTACATTTTCAATTTACTTTTCACCCTTAAGCGTTTATTTTATGAAATATGACTGGTTTTACTCTACCTTATACGATAAATAATAACGTATTGCGCGTTGATCTTTTTAAAGGAGAATTGTACGATGTCCAAATCCATCCAAGCCGCCGTCGCCATGCTGAATATTCTCGAAAGCTGGGGCGTCGACCATATCTACGGCATTCCCGGCGGTTCCATTAATTCAACCATGGACGGTCTTTACCAGAAGCGGGACACGCTCCGCTACATCCAGGTCCGCCACGAGGAATGCGGCGCCCTCGCCGCCGCTTTCGACGCGAAATCAACCGGCAAGGTCGGCGTCTGCTTCGGCTCGGCCGGGCCGGGCGCAACCCATCTTTTTAACGGTCTGTACGACGCGCAGATGGACAAGGTTCCGGTCCTGGCGCTGGTCGGTCAGGTGGCTTCCACGGCCATGAATTTCGACACCTTCCAGGAATTGAACGAAAATCCCATGTTCGCCGACGTCAGCGTCTACAACCGCACCGCGATGTCCCCATCCAGCCTGCCGCACCTAGTGGACGAAGGCATCCGCCGCGCCTACGAGCACAAGGGGGTGGCTGTCATCACCATCCCGGTCGATTTCGGCATGGAAATGATCGAGGAGGACGATACCGTCTCCGCAGCTTCAAGCCACCGCCAGGGCGTTCCCCTGCCCGACCCGTGCGATATCCGCGAGGCGGTTCGGCTTATCGAACACGCCAAACGGCCGGTCCTCTATGTCGGCCAGGGCGCACGCGGCGGCAAAGACGAAATCCTCGCCCTCTCGCGCCATTACAGCCTCCCCATCGTTCTGTCGGTGCTGGCTAAAGGCATCGTCCCCGACAGCGAGGAGAACCTCATGGGCTTTGCAGCGCGGGTGGCGACGAAGCCCGCCAACGAGGCGCTGGCGCTGTCCGACCTCATCATTTTCGTCGGCAGCGACTTTCCTTTTGCAAAATCCTTTTTCCCGAAAACCTCCCGCATGATTCAGGTCGATATCGACTCGTCCAAGCTCGGCCGCCGGCACTTTACCGACGTCGCCATCCTCGGGGACGCGCGCGAAACGATGCGGCAGATGAAGAGCGGCGGCGAAGCGGTGCGCGACCGGCCGTTCCTGAACGCCTGCAGGCTGAATATGCGCAATTGGAAAAAGTACCTGGCGAAGCTGGCGAACGCAGACGACCGGCCGCTCCGGCCTGAACCGGTGTTCAAGGAGATAAACCGAATCGCCGCATCCGACGCCATCTTCATAACAGACATCGGCAACACCACCATCCACGTCATCCGCAATATCGACATGAACGGTCGCGGCCACCAGTTCGCCACCTCCGGCTGGTTCGCGACGATGGGCGCGGGCGTGCCCGGCGCAATCGCCGCCAAATTGAACTACCCGAATCGTCAGGTCTTCAACCTGTCGGGGGACGGCGCGTTTTCGATGGTCATGCAGGACATCATCACCCAGGTGCGGTACGGCCTGCCGATCATCAACGTGGTGTTTTCAAACGAATCCCTCGGCTTTATCGACGCCGAGCAGGAAGACACCGGCCAGACAAAATTCGGCGTCGACCTGACCGGCGCGGATTACGCCAAGATGGGGGAAGCGATGGGCGCGCGCGGGTTCCGTGTCGACAGGCCGGAACAACTCCACGCCGTCTTCGACGCCGCCCGCGACAGCCGCGTCCCAGTGGTCATCGACATCAAGGTCGACAACCAGCGCCCGTTCCCGGCTGAGGCGATGGTGCTGGACCCGGAAAAGCATTCGAAAGAGGATATCGAAGCCTTCAAAAAGCGGTACGATGTGGACGATATGCCGGTGCTGCGGGAGTTATTGGAAGATCACTCGTAAAATGGCGTAGCGAGGGTCCACGGGGAAAGACGGCGAAGGAACCAGACTTACGAATCACCGCATATACATAAAAAAAACTGGCCGGAAATCCGGCCAGTTTTTCTCGGTTCCTCCGTGAACCTTTTCTACTGCAGTAGCTGAAGAACATTTTGCGAACTCTGGTTTGCGTTGGCGAGCATAGACGTCGCGGCGCTCTGCAAGACCTGATTCTTGGTGAACTCGGTCATCTCGTCCGCCATGTCGGCGTCGCGGATGCCCGACTCGGTCTTCTGGATGTTTTCCATGGTGACCGACAGGTTGTTCGAGTTGGTCTGCAGGAGGTTGGCCTGCATCGCGCCGATCTGCGCGCGGACCTCGGCAACGTCGTTGATGGCGACTTCGATGATGCTCATCGCGAGGACGGGGTCGGTCCGGAGACACGCATAGCCGCCGCCCATGACGTCCTTCATGGTGAACATCTTTTCGGTCCAGACTGCCTTGCCGGTCTCCCAGTAGCCGCCCTTCACCACCCGCCCGATGTTGTCGGCGGCCAGGGACTTGATGGCGACGACCGTGCGGTTCTGGTCGCCGGCGCCTTCGCCGAGCTGCAACTGCATGCCGCCCTGGAAGCCGTCGAGCTTTTCGTTCGTGGTGTGGCCGGCGTTACAGAGCTGGCCGGAGATGCCGTCCTCGTTCATTTCGGCCGAGCCGACGTTCAGGGCCCCAGCCTTGGTGAAGATGGAGCCGGCGTCATACCCAACCTGCGCCAGCGTGGTGGAGCCGACTTTGCCGGTGTTGAACACCAGGTTGGCCTGGATGTCCTGGTTGGCCATGGACAGCTTGAGGCCGTCGGTGAACACCTGCGCGCCGTTGATGGACAGGGTCGCGTCCTGACCCTTGAGTTCGACCGTGACGCCCTTGTTTTCTTCCGCCTCGATGACGCGCTTCGAGCCATCGACGCCGGGCGACTGGTAGTAGCTAAAGATGCCGCCTTTGTCCTGGGTGATCTTCAGGGTCGAGCCGGTGCCGTAATCCTGCGCAAAGACGCGCGCGCCGAGATTGGTGAACTGTATCGAGCCGGTCAGGGTCGACGATTCCACACCCTTGAAGGCGGCGGCGTCGACGGACAGGACGATGCCCAGGCCGGTGCCGTCGGTCTTGTCGCTGACCCGGACTTCGTTCAGGACGACGGTAATGGAGCTGGCGTCGGTGCCGTCGTCACCCGTAACCTTATAGATTTCCGACTTCGCGACCATGTCTTCGTCGCGCATCCGGTCGTTCTTGTAGGCAAAGACCTGCAAGGTGCCGGTTTTTTCGTCAAAGATGTTTTTCAGATAGATCTTGCCCTCGTCGGAGGTATTGCGGCCGAGTTCGACACCGGTGATGAGAGTACGGTCGGAGTCGAAGCAGCCCGAACCTTCATAGGTCTGCACCTTGAACTTGTCGCCCACCTTGAGGGTCGAAGCCGGGTCTTCCAGCAGGGCGGCATCGACATCTTCTTGGGTCGCCACCTTCTCGACCGTGCGGGGTGTGTTGACCACGTCCTTATCGTACACAACGCCGTCGTAAGAATTCCCGTTCTGGTCCACGTTGGTGGAACGGCCTTCTATGCCGGCGAGAGCGATATAGACACCCTTGACCGCCGGGAGGTCGCCGCCGGCGTCCTTCGCCAGGTTCAGGGTCAGGCCCTTGAGCCCGGAGTTATTCGCCTCCTTGATTTCGCGGCCGTTGATGCCGGTGGCGACGAGCGATTCGGCCGACATGCTGGAATCTTTGTACAGTTCGAAAGAGTTGTCGTCCAGGAACTTGACAAACACCCTGCCCTGTCCGTCGGTGTTCTTGCCAAAGTGGATGGAGTCGGCGGCTTCGTCCGAGAGAGCGACGCCCGACACGCCACGCATAACCTTGCCGGAACCGTCAGGGTCGAGTTCATTGTTGAAGACGGCAACGGTGCCGACGTTGCGGGCGACCGAAGACGCTTCCTCGCCCATGGCGACGCCGCCGGTAACGGCACCCGGGTCGGGAACAAGATCGGTACCGAGTGGGACACCGTTTTTAACCACGTTGGTACCGGCTTCAAACTTCAGGACTTTTTCCCGATAGATGTTATAATCCTTCAATTCGGCATTATACGTCTTCATAGCGTCGACAAGACGGGCCTGGTCGGCCTCGTATGCCGCCAGCGCCGCCGGATAGTTGGCCCGCAGGCTCGCGAGGGCAGCCGTTTCCTGGTGGAAAATAGCCAGTTCCCGGTTGTATTGCAGCATCGCGTCGTCGAAGTTCTTGTCGTTTTCATCCCAGACTTTTTGCAGGGCGTCTTGTGCGACGATGGCGGCAAAGGACGTGCTATCGGTACTGGACGTGGAAGTGCTCGGCGCGTTGCCTCCAAGCCATTTCGTTTTTGCTGCGGGCGTAGCCGAAACGGTAGCGCCGGTCGCGGTGTTCTGGAAATCAGTATTATTGATATTATTTAATTTGTATTTGATTCCACCCGTTGAAGTACCGTTGGCATCAAAGGCTAATCCGGATATTGTTTCGACAGCTACAGGCGTATTAGTGCCCACCTGAACGCTAATGGCCAACGAACCCGTTCTCGCGGGCGCCGCACCCGCCATGGCTCCGGTAACCGAGACCGTCAACGCGGTGCCGTTCGCGATAGCCAGGAGATCGGCTGCCGATAAATTTGTGCGCCAAAACGTATTATCAAGCGCCGAAAGGTCGAGGTCGACGGTACTGCCCGTAGTTGCACCGAACGGATTGACAACCGTAATCTTGCCAATGAGACCAGAGAAGTCAATCTCGTCGACGATATCGGCAGCACGGTCCACAGCAACGGTCGGCTGGAACTGGAGTTTCTTCAGGGCCTTTGACATGTCGTCGCCCGGATCGTTGGCGGCGGTCGGGTTGTAGACAATGTTGGAAGCGCCATCCCAATTCGCGGCGAGATCATAGCTCTTTTCCGCAGGGCCGGTCCCGACGACCAACTTGACCGAATAGGTCGGCAAACCGCTACCAAGAACGGAGCCATCGCCGTTTGTGGTGACGTCCAGCCGCACATCCTGATCGTCGATGGCGGTCATGAGGTCAAGAAGCGCTTGCTGCTGCCCGTCCGGCAATCCGCCATATCCCAAAAGGTTGAAATCAACCGAGACGCCGCCGACGCCAGGCAGGTTGCTGGTCACAAACGGCGAAATATCCCTCTCCGCAGCCGGACGCGCGGTCGTCCCGTTCGGATTGACCGGCAATGTGGGAGCAATGGGCGGAGTAATGGTGTCCGGGTCCACCGGCTCTTCCACGAGAGCGCGCGGCATGACAGGCTTCGCCACGGGACGCGGCTGCTCGGGAATATTGTCGATGCCCGTTTTGGTCAGACGGATAGTCGACGACGGCAACGCCGCGTTGGGGACGAGGCCGACATTGGTCGTTGGCGCAGATAATTCCTGGCTGTTAGAGGTACCAATGACGTCCGTTCCGTTAATCCACGCGGCGGTATTGCCGCCGCCGGTGATTTTAATCCCGTGGAGCAACTCGTTGGTGGTATGGGTTGCACCAATGACAACGTCCGGGTTCGGTGCAGCGGCAGGAAAAACAGCGCTGAGCGGAATATCAATGCTGTGACTTTCGCCGTCCCGATTGACGGTGATTGTCAGCATATCATCGTTTGCGGTATTAACCGCAGCGGTAAATATCGGCGCGCCGCCGGCAAAAAGATCGGGATCCACGCCACTGAAGTCCACCGCAATAGTTGAGGCCGCATGCCCGCCAGTGGAGCTGAATCCGGCTGGAATAGTTGAAGTAAGTGCTGTGGCGGCACTGTCCCACCGGAATATCCCCTGCCCCTTGAACGACTCTCTCGTGTCGATATCGGTATCCATCCGGAAGTTCATGTACTTCAGGTGCGCAAATTCGTCGCCCGGATTGGTGTTACTGGCGGTTATCGAGGCCAATTCCCGGTTGAAAGTGTCAGCCTTGCCGTCCCATTGCGACAGGAGGGTGCTGCCGCCCAGGGTGACGCTGTAGGTCGGCCTCCCGTAGGCGTCCAACTCGTCGTTCATCGAAACCTGGAGGTCGAGGCCGGGGTCAAAGGCGCTCAGGTCCACCTGGTCCTTATACTTCTCCTCGTAGCTGACCGAAAGGTAGAGGCTTTCGCCCTTCTCGTTCACCATGCCGTCCAGCTTGAATTTGTTCTCGACCATGGGCGCGAATTCGCCGTTGCCGTTGCCGAGCCGATCGATACGCTGGGCGCTGTTGAAGATGAGCGCGGCGTCGACGCCGGTTGAGTCGGCGGACGAGTGAATCTGCTGGACCAGGTCCGCGACGGATGCGCCCTTTTTGAACTTGAAGGAACGCGAACCCTTGGTTCCGGTTAACGTGAACTCTTGTTGCTGAGTGAAGTTGCCATCGTCGTCGACCTGGGCGGTGGTGCTGCCGCGCGCGGTGTCGATTTCGAGATAGGGCTTCATCGCCTGCTGCGAGAAGTCGGTGTCGCCGGTACCTGTTAAGGCGTTCGGGTTGGTCGAGCCGGAGAAGTTGATGGCGACGGAGAAGCCGTCACGCTTGAAGATCTGCGCAATGTCGGACTCGCGCATGCTGACGAGCGAGTTTTACTGGGTGCCCTTCGTCAGGGTGTTCTGCTCGAAGGTGATATCTTTCTGACCATTCAACATGTATTGGTCGGAAAATTTGGTTGTCTGGGCAATCCTGTCCAGCGTCTGAATGGCCGAGTCCATCTCGGCCTGGTCGGCCGCGATCTGCTCGGGAGAGGTGACGCCGTTGTTGGCGGAGTGGATGGCCAGCGCCTTCATCTTTTTGAGGATGTTGTTCATTTCGTTGAGGGCGCCTTCGGCGATGCCCATAACGTTAATGGCTTCCTCGGTATTCCGTTGGGCGCGCTGGAGCCCGGCGAGTTGTGACCGGAGCTGTTCGGAGATCACCAGACCGGAGGGGTCGTCCTTGCCGGTGTTGATCTTGTATCCGGACGAGAGTTTTTCCATGGCTCCGGACAAGCCACGGGAACTGAATGCGAATTGGCGCTTGGTATTGATCGCAGGTATATTGTTGGCAATGACCATAGACATGGCACTTCTCCTCGGAAGTTGTCACTTCGTCCGTGAAGTGCTGTGTTGGATTTCGCACGATGTGCGCCTTCCTCGGCGCTACCCTCATCGATGCCTCTTCCCGCCGTGGTAGCTTTGTTATCGTATGAGCATCGGCAAACTTGAATGCTTACTTCATTCTTTTCCGGACATCGAACGGACTGGCCCGCTTTTTGCTTGGGCGGAGAAGGGGGAATGGGGCGAATTCTGCCCGGCGCAACTATTTATTTTTCAAGGATTTGCGGAGCGGCAAATATGGCTCCGTATATTGTATAGAACGGGGTGAGGTTTTTTGGATTTTTTTTCGAAAAAGACGCCCGACCAGTGGCGATTGCCGGAGATGGAGCAGGGAGGAGAACTGGACAATCGGAGAGAATACCGGAGCCGACGCCCTGCCCCGTGGACCCCGGCCGAACCGCCCGTTTTCACCCCGGTTGGAGGTGGTGACGCCAGGGTGACGAATGAGGGGGAAGCAACC